>CAIJKT010001084.1 GCA_903821255.1 uncultured Lentisphaeria bacterium
ATTACTATGTTTACTTTAACATTTTAAATGTTATAATATACAATATGAAAAGCAATACGGACAAATCGATAGCGGAAATAGCGCGGGAATGCGGCGTAAGCGCAATGACGGTAAGCCGGGCGCTGCGCGGCAACGCGCTGGTCAAAGAGGCCACCCGTCAGAAAATTGTCGCGGTTGCCGAACGGCTTGGTTATATCCGCTCCCCGCGCATGGGGCGGCCGGCGGCGCCCGGCAGTGAACCGGTGTTGAAAGTTCAACTGATTGCCGGAACAATGGGCCGCAGCATGGCGGTATTTCATTCGCGGTTGCTGACGTCGATAGAACAGCAGTTGTCTCAGAACGGTTATGAATGTGTGGTGCGGACCTGCGACGGAAATTATCAGCAGTTTCTGCAACTGCTGGAAAATGTCCGCAATTCAGATGCTGCCGGAACAATGATTGTCGGCAGTTTCGTGACTGAGCAGCTTAAAGCGCTGCTTGAAGCCTGTCCCGGCGCTGTTCTGCTGGACAATCCGGGCGAACCGTCAATCGAAATTTCTTACAGTTCGTTTGCATTCGACAATGGCGAAGCGGCCAGGATTGCGGTACGGCATCTGGCGGATTGCGGCCGCCGCAAAATTTTACTGGTCAACGGCGATCCGGAACATTTTTTCTCGCGTGAAATAGAGCAGGGATATCGCGAAGCGCTGTCCTGCCGCAATATAAAAATCAATGAGAAACTGATTTTGCATACTGAATTTACTGCGGATAACGCTTGTGAGATGGTGGTTTCCGCACTCGATGCCGGATTAAAATTTGATGCGGTATTCACCAATGACGAAATGGCGTCCGGAGTTTACCGGGCATTGCTGGAACGCGGTTTGAAAATACCGCGGGATGTCGCGGTCTGCGGCTGCGACGGACTTCCGATAGGAACGCATCTCTTCCCCAGACTGACGACTGTGGTGCTGGATTATGAGGAACTGGGCAAGATGGCGATAAAATATGTGCTGGAAGCCGGCGGCAATCGGCGCCAGGTTCCCTGCCGGGTGCGTTTGCTGCCTTCCCTGGAAATCAGGGAAAGCACTGTTTGCTGAATGCCGTATGGCATTGTACATGAATTAATGAACCGTTTTTTGTACCAATAATCACATGGGAGAACTATCTTATTTTTTGATAGTTCCCCGCAAATGCAGGAGGTTGCATATGGGGTATTTAATTCAACAGGAATCGGAAAAACGTCTGGACAATGTCCGCAAGCTGCTCGAAGCCGAAAAACTCGATCTGGCGCTGGTCTATTATGACGAGTTCAACATCGGCAACGGCTGGTACCTGACCGGCTGGTGTCCGCAGTTCGAAAGCGGCGCGGTGCTGATTCCGCGCAAAGGAGCGCCAATGCTTCTCGGCGGCCCCGAGAGCGAACCTTTTGCCCAGATGGACAGCGCAATCACCGCCACCCGCAATTTTCCGGTGTTCATGGTGCCGGACGAAGAGTATCCGAACGCCACGATCATTGATTTTCCCGCATTGTTCGCCGAACTGAAAAAGACGCTTGGCAAAGTCAAACGCGTCGGTCTGGTCGGCGCCGGCAGAATGCCCGCCGCCTGCTATAAAGGCATCGTTGACGGATTTGCCGGTGTCGAACTGGTGGACATCACCGAAGATTACGTCAAGCTCAGATATAACAAGTCCAAATGGGAAATCGAGCAGATCCGCGCGGCGTTCAAGCTGGCGGACCATGCCTATGACGCCATGAAAGCTAAAATTGCCGACGGCGTGTCGGAAATAGAAATCGCCGCCGCCGGGGAATTTGCCGTCAGAAGCCGCGGCGCCAGCGGTTTCGGCTTCAGCGCGATCGTCGGCAGCGGCGTGCGCGCCAACGCCGTCGTGCCGACTGCCAGTTCCAAGAAAGTGCAGAACGGCGAAATGGTCATGATCGGCCTGGCCCCAAAAGTCAACGGCTACGCCGGAGTCATGGGTGATGCGCTGCCGGTCAACGGCAAATATACCGCCCGGCAGAAAGAATGCATCAAATATCTGCGCGAAGCGTTCTGCCTGACGAAAGAACAGCTTGTGGTCGGCAGGACCGGCAGGGAAATCGATGCTCCCGCCAGGGCGTATTTCAAAAAACATAAATTATCCAAATATCTGGTCTGCCCGTTTGTGCACACCATCGGACTGCATGAGGCGGAATCTCCGTTCTTCGGTCCCGGCAGCAGCGATGTGCTGGTTCCCGGCATGACTGTCTGTGTTGACGTCAGCTTCTTCGGGCATCCGGAATTTCACGGTGTCCGCATTGAAACCGGTTATGAAATCACCAAAAAGGGTGCAGTGCCGTTCAGTCCGAAAATGGACAAAATATGTACAGACATTTAAGGAATATTCAGTCATGAAAACTGAATTTGATGTGGTTTTAGGAATCGATATGGAAACCGATATCGGTTCCTTCACCAGCAATTATGAGGGGGTGCGGCACGGTACCCCCCGTCTGCTCGAAATCATGCGGCGGCAGGACGTCCGGGCCACTTATTTCTGGACCGGCCATGCGGCCGGGAACAATCCTGAAACAGTGGCGGAGGTGTGCGCCGCCGGACATGAAACCGGTTGTCACGGACTGGTGCATGAAACGCTGGGCGATCCGATATTTCCGCTGCCCAACAACTGGCCGGTGTTTCCGTTCGAAGTCGAGGGCCGCATCCGCGAAGCGACCCGGATTGTGGAAAAAATATCCGGCGTCAGACCGGTAAGTTTCCGCTGTCCCCGGCTTTGGGGCAGCACGAAGGTGCTTACCGTGCTGGAGTCGCTGGGCTACAAGTCCGATGCCTCGCTGCCGCTTTATTATTACAGAAACCTTTATTATCCCTATCATCCGTCAGAGCATGCATGGACTGAACAGGGCGGCATGAAGATTGTGGAGATTCCCAACTTCTGCGATCTGACGATGAACAGCAGCGACCCGTATCAGCGCGACCGCGACCAGTGGCCGCTGTTCCGCACCGTCTCTGCGGCGGCCGTGCTGGAGAAGGCGGACAGTTTTATTGATTATGTCGCAACCAGGGGCAAACGGCCGGTAGTCTGTTTTTATTTTCACCCCTGGGAATTCTATGAAATGCCGCAGGGCGCGATTGATTACGGCGAAGCAAGTGTCACCCCCCTGCCGTTTATAACGAAAAATTGCGGGGATGTCGCCAGCCGGGAGTTTGTAATTTTGCTGCAGGAACTTAAAAAACGCGGCGGAGTTTTTAAAACCGCCGGAGAGGTCGCTGATGAATGGCAGTGAGCTGATCGAACTGTTTAAAAAAGGCGGCAAGCGCTGCCATATTATCGGCACCGCCGAAAATGGCGTCATTGCCGGGCTTGATCTGGAAGGCCGTTTGTATACGGTGATGGACGGTACGGTAATGAACCGGGTAAACCCTGCCGCCGTGCTTGGCATAACCACCCGTTCGGGATACTTGAATCCAGGCGGCGACGGCTTATGGCCCGCCCCGGAAGGAACTTGTCTGGGCTATCAGTACGGAACCGGCAGCTGGCGAGTGCCGCCGGGGCTTGCCGGAGCCAGATTTCTGGTAACCGGACAAACTGCGGGCCGGGCGCGGATCGAAGCTGAAATCGACCTGGTCAACGCTTCCGGGCTGGGAGTTCCGGCGATTTTTAGCCGGGATGTTTCGGTCGGTCCGGACAACAATTGCCTGACGGTTAAAGTTATTGAATCTATTCAATATGCCGGTGCGCGCACTCTTAATCGTGAGGAATGCATATTGGCCCCGTGGACGCTTTGCCAGTTTGACTGCGGACCGGGCTGCGAAGTAGTGTTTCCGGCAGCCGGAGACGCGGACATATGGGATCTGTACGATCCCAGTGATGATTGCCGTTACATAAAAGACGGCCTGGTTCATACCCGGACCGATGCTTCCAGACGCTATCAGATCGGAATCGGTGAAGCTGTTCCGTGGATCAAGCTCCACCTGCCGCATAAAAAGCTTGAAATTAAGCGGTCCGCATCCAAACTGCCGGGAAATATGGATTATATTGACATCGCGGACGCATCGCCGTCAACGAGGCCGTCGGATAAAGGAACCCGTTACAGCGTGTACAGCGATATGAACGGGTTTATGGAGATCGAGGCCGCCGGCGGCTGTCCGCACATGCTGGAGCCCGGCGTGGTATTGTCGGTTGAAGTTGTAACTGAATATCGGAGCGTGGAGCGTAAAGATGAAGCATAAAACTGCACTTGTCACCGGCGCATCCAATGGAATCGGAAAATCAATCGCGCTGATGCTGGCGGGGGAGGGCATTGATGTCGCGATCAGTTATTTCAGCGACGAAAAAGGCGCGGAGGATACTAAAAAAAAGATTGAAAGCCTGGGTGTAAAGGCATTGGTAATACAGGCGGATACGGGCAGGGCAAAAGATATTGATATGCTTGTGGCAAAGACGCTGGAGACATTTTCTAAAATCGATATCCTTGTGAACAATGCCGGAATTTTTCTCAGCAGCGATTTCTTTGAAATCTCGGAAGAAATGTTCGACCGCACGATTGATGTAAACCTGAAAGGCTGTTTCCTGATGATGCAAAAAGTCGCCAGGCATATGGTGCAAAATGGCATTCACGGACGGATAGTCAATATTTCATCTGCGCTCGCAGTCACCGGCTGTGAATTTCATCCGCACTACGCCGCATCCAAGGCAGGCGTAAATATGCTGACCAAGGCCGGAGCCCATTCGCTGGCGCCACATGGCATCACCGTTAACGCCATCATGCCGGGCACGATTGAAACGAATGCCAACAGGATACAGTTGAGCGATGAAGCGACAGCCCGGGAGATACTGTCGCGCACTCCGTTGAAGTCATACGGCAAGCCGGAGAATATTTCAGAAGCCGTGAAATACTTTATTTCAGAGAATGCCGGCTGGACGACAGGAAGCATACTGGCCGTGGACGGCGGCTATCTGGCTTAAAATATACAAACACACAAACACAGAGTGGAAATAAAAATGAATGTGAATGATCTGCCTCGCGGTGAAACGAAAAAAGCTTTGTATTTTCCGCATTTCCCGACACGCCTTCAGGCGGTTGTCTGGCGCAACTGGGGTCTGGTTCCAGTGGAAAAGCTGGCGCGGGTGCTTATGGCGTCGCCGGCGCAGATTGAAGAACTTGCTTCGGATATGGGTTTGCGTAAAGACGACAGTCTGTGTCCGGTGTGGCATGAACGCGGATATATCACCATCATCCGGCGCAACTGGCATTTGCTGCCTTATGAACAGTTGCTGGCGTTGCTGGATTTTACTCCTGATGAATTGGCGTATATACTCAAGGAGGATGATTTCTTATGGCATAAATTAGGGAACATGAAACCCGAAACCGCTCCGGTTTCATATGCTCCGTTTACCGCGGAGGAAACGCGGCAGACGGCTGTTTTGAAAGCCGCAATCTCGAAATATTGTTCAGATGATCAAACCGCTCAGGACAAACCGTTCGAATTTTTAAAACGATATGGCGATAATGCCAAAAAGAATTCGATAGCCGGAGATCGCCGATCCGGCCTGCGCCTGACTTATTCCTACTCGGCGGTTTACGGCGATCCGCTGCTCAATGAAAATCTTGATCCATACCCGGACGGTTTGCTGGCGGATTACGCTGCCACCGGAATCAATGCGGTATGGTTGCAGGGTACGCTTTATACTCTGGTGCCGTGGCTGGGCGAATCAAAATACTCAGACGGCTGGCAAACCCGTCTGGCCAATCTTGGAAAATTGTGCAGAAAAGCTGAAAAATATGGTATCAGGGTTTATCTGTATTTGAACGAACCGCGTTCGATGCCGCCGGATTTTTTTGAAACTCATCCGGATTGGCGCGGAGTGCCGTCCCGTGACGGCCTGAGCTTTACCCTGTGCACCAGCAAAGCGCCGGTGCTTGACGCCCTTAAAGACGGAATTTCCGAACTGTTCCGCAGGGTGCCGGAACTTGGCGGAATACTTACCATCACCATGTCGGAAAACTTGACCAACTGCTGTTCCCGGCCGCAGGATATCGTTACTCCGTGCCCATTGTGTTCAAAGCGCGGTCCGGCGGCAGTCGTGGCGGAATTAAACCGGGCGCTGGCCGAAGGCGCTCACCGGATAAAACCTGATGCTGACTTCATTGCATGGACCTGGGCCTGGGCGCCGGAATGGGATGAACAGGCGGTGGCGCTGTTGTCCAAAGACGTGAAGCTGATGTGTGTCAGCGAAACCGCATTGCCCACCGACGCGATGGGAATACCCGGTTCCGTGATAGATTACTCCATTTCAAAGGTCGGACCGGGGCCGATTGCACTGAGATTATGGCGGAAAGCCGCGGAGTGCGGGATTGAAACCGTCGCTAAAGTCCAACTGAACAATACCTGGGAATGCTCGGCGGTTCCTTATATTCCCGTGCCGGGACTGGTGGAACAACATCTGCGCAATCTTGAAGCGGCAGGGGTCGGGAATTTGATGTTGAACTGGACCCTGGGCGGCTATCCGGGCGGCAATCTGGAACTTTTGAAACAGCCGAAAGAAAAGCTGGCCATTGAGAAATACGGCAGCGGATGTGCGGAATCTGTTTTGAAAGCGTGGGGCTGCTTTGACCGGGCATTCGTCGAATTCCCATTGAACAGTACGCCGCAACTTTACACTGCTCCGCAGAATTTCGGGCCGATGAATCTGCTTTTTGCAAAGCCGTCCGGCTATACGGCAACCATGCTTGGCCTGCCGTATGATGATCTCGCAACATGGCGCGGAAATCATTATCCGGAGGATATTTTCGAAGAGCAGTTCAGAAAATTAAGCACCGGCTGGGCGGATGGACTGGAACAGCTCAAACAGGCTCGGAAAATAGTTGCTCCTGAAAACGCCGCGGCATTGGCCGACCTGATGAATGTCGCAGAGGCGGCTTACTGCCATTTCCGCAGCACTTACCTGCAAATCAGATTTGTCCGGCTGCGCGGTTCCGGCGGCAGAGACGCTGTTTTGAGTATACTGGACGAGGAAATTGAACTGGCCGGGCGGCTGATTGAAGTGGTAATGCGCGATTCCCGCATCGGCTTTGAAGCCAGCAACCACTATTATTACACCGTCGCCGATCTCAAGGAGAAAATCATCAACTGCGAGTTTATCAGGACTTCATATCTGCCGTGATGTAATTTCTTTCGTCAGATTACATTTTTCACTGCGGTTTGACGACCGGCGGTGCGGAACGGTTGAGCAAAGACAGAAGATTCCATCCTGAGATTCCGAAGGCCAGCATCACCCCGGCCAGGACCATGAACGCGCCGATGATGTTCAGCGGGCTCATCGTTTCGCCGAAGAGCAGAAACGCCAGCAAAACCGTGAACAGCGGAGTTAAATACTGCATGATGTTAAGCAGCGATAATTTGATTCTGGCCATCGCTTCATACCAGGCGAAAAATGCGATTGCCGTCGGGAAGACCGCGATATACAGCACTGCCGCCCAATGTTCGGGCTGCGCCGCACCCGGGATTGTCAGCTGCCACGGCCATAGCGCCCAGACAATCAACAGTTCCGCAAATCCGATAAGGATTCCCCAGGTAGTGGCGGTATATCCCCCCAGACGCTCCACGGTTTTGCCGCTGAATACCGCATAGACAGACCAGCAGGCGGCCGAACAGAAAACCATCGAATCGCCGGGAATATTTCCGCTTTTATAAGCGAAGCCGCTTTGCGTGATTACGCCGAGCACCAGCAGGCAGCCGGTCAGGCTGATCAGCATTCCGCAAACCATAAATGCATTGATCCGTTTGCCCGCAAAGGTTCCCAGCAGCATGGTCAGTATCGGACTCAATGCCATAATCATCGAAGTGTTTATTGCTGATGTATGTATTTGGCCGACAAACAGAAACACGCTCATTCCGACAATTCCAAAGAGGCTCAGCCAAGTCAGCGCCAGAATATCCTTGAGCTTTATATTGAATAATTGATGCCGGCAGAACAGGCATCCGGAGAAAAACAGCAGCATTCCGCCAATCCCGAAACGGATTACAGATAAACTGACCGGGTCGATGCTGCGGTCTTTCAACAGCCAGCGGCCGCCGATAAAAGTAGTGCTCCATAAAAAAGCACTGGTGAAAGCGCAGAAAACGCCCCATTGATACGATGCATTTTTATTCATGTAAAAGATAAAAGTTTAGGTTCATATTTCTTTCGTATTTTTTTTCATAAGGAGTCGTCAAAAGATAACCTTTACATCTTCGCGATTCTACCGAATGCCTTTGTGTTTGCCGGTTCGTTGCATGCCTTCAGGTATGCGCTTTGCCGGCAATTTCCAAAATCACTTCGGGATATTTCGCGAAACTTGTCAAGTTTATTAACAGCTCCTTAGCGGTTGACATTTGCTATAAAATCTTTTAAATATTCGAATTTCGGCGTTAAATTCCCTTTATAGACGATGACTGCTTTTTTTATCTGGTCAGGCAGATCGAAATCATTAAAATCGGCTGAATAATCCGCTTTAATTATTGGAAGGACAAATTGTTTGAATGTCGCACAAAATTCCGAAGATGACTCGCGGGCTATTTCGCAAGGCAGATTATCTACGGCAAGAATCATGACTCCTGGCCCTGCAATACCATCTTCCGCCGTCTGCTTAACGGGGTTATAAACATAGACCGGGTTGCCCGGGGTTGTGCTATGCAGATTGCATTCGATTGCGCCTTCAGTATCGCAACTGACGTCGCCTATCACGCGAAGCCGTGGCGGAGAATGCTTAAACAATGCCTCCAGACATTGTTTTGTCACCAGCCTTGGATAACGTTTGTCCCAATAAATAGCATTTATGAGCATTGTCAGGCAGGGAACATAATTTTCGAATTTAGCCACATATTTTTCAGGGCGCTGATAATAATCATTAAGATTAAAAGGTGATACCCCGTCCCGCGGGGCTGCGATATCTTCCTCCCTGAAAACAACTTTATAGACTTTTTTATTTGTGTATTGCTTTTTTTGCACAAAACTATTCAGTTCTGCCGGCGATAGCTCTTCAACTGGAAGAAGACCATAAATTTCCTGGGCGCCTTTTGATACATTGCCGTAACCTGCAAATCCGCAGATGAAAGGAGCAAGAGCATCGGGCAGGCCGTCTTTTTTTATCTTCTCCCCGGCCAGGCTGATTGATTCCATAGCCTCATTCAAACTTTTATATTCCAGCGCCTGTTTGATATTAGAAAATGGGTTTTTGATTTTTTCATTTTCAAGCCTTGAACCCAGAGCCCACAATGAATCTATCATTCCGGCGATGCCGGCCGACCTTCCGAAAAAAAGATTCCTTTTGCCATTTTTGTCTTCGATCATTTCATAATCAATCAGAGTGCAGCCTAATTCAATTATCTTTTTCAGCATTGGCATATTATACTTCTGGCCTTTTATCGTATGGGAAAAGAATGCGTAAGTCTTGGAAGGCCTGAAAAAATCGACAGGCATTTCCTTTATGCCGAAGACAATCGGACATTTGGAAATATCTTCCTGAATTGCGGCTCCGGCTTTTTCATATTCTTCGTCGCTGAATATTCGTATTGGAGACGGCTGGACGGCGCACGAAATCCCATATTCAAGTTTTAGCTCTTTGATTGCATCGGGAGTAAACGGCGCACGGCGTTCCCATTCATTTTTATCCTCCCGCCTGATTCCAAAAATATTTTTTTTACTCATTTCTTCTCCTGCGCTTCCGCGCTGTTTTGTTTTATATTGTTGCTGTGCTCCATTGTCTGAATGCTTCGCTCAAGCATTTCAAGCATGGAGTTGATTTCATCCATCGTCACATCAAGCGGCGGGCGCAAGCGCACGGTCTGTGTTCCCGCGCTCAGCATCAGCAAGCCTTCCTGTTCAAGGGCGATATCAAGCAGGAGAGTTTTTTCAGAGGCCCGGCGAAGAGAAAATCCCTGGTACAGACCCATTCCACGAACATTGAATATAGTATCCTTATGATGCACGGCGATGTTCTCCAGCCCGGCAATGAGCGCCGCCGCCTTCTCCGGAACCTTCTCTATAAGTTTTTCATCCTCTACAATTTGCCATTCCCGGCAGAACCGGACCATGTCCGCCAGGGAGCCGCCCCAGGTGCTGTCAAGGACGCCATGATCTTTCATCGGATATAGCATAAAAATCACTCCGGCGCCGAATTTTTTTGCGGTAGCCACTGCCTGCGGCGGATAAGGCAGATCAAAATAATCGCAGGCGAATATTTTACCGGTCTGTCCGCCAGCAGTTTGTACTTCATCAAATCCGAGATAGACTTCATAGTCATGAGCAAGCCTGCTCAAGCCCTGGAAAAACTCTTTCTGGGCCACCCGGTGGCCGCCCGCGCCCTGAATTGGCTCTACAATGATACCTACAATTTCATCTTTGTATTGTTTAAGGCATTCTTCCACTATTTCAAGCGAATGTTCCGTATGGCCGGCATTAAATTCCGCAGACCGGCTTGTATCAATAAACGGGAACGGCGCTTGAATGTTGCCTGGTATAAATCCACGGAAGTTTTTGGTTATTATCGGATCATGTTCAAGCTGCGTGATATTCAGCGCAAAAACCGTGCGGCCATGAAATGCGTGGTCGAAATAAAGAAACCGCCTCGTTTCCGGATGTTTCCCTTGCGTTATAATTTTCTGGTCATAAAGGTTGATCATATATTTCATCATGTTTTCGACAGCTTCAGCTCCGCTGTTTATCGTATATAGCTCAAGTTTTTCGTTTTTCATGCATGCCGGGGCTAACCGGTAAAGCAAACGATAATAATCCAGGCAGTAAGGCGTGAGAAAATCCGGATTAGGCACCTTGTTATTGGCGGCAATGACCAGATTTCTTAAATATTCAGGATCCCGCAATCTTTTATGATTATAGCCTATTAGTTTGGCCCCGTAATGTCCTGCCCAGTCGAAAATCCGGTCTCCGTCAACTGTGACTAGCCACATGCCGGAGCATTTATCAATATCAAGCACGAAAGGCCAGGGGGCAACAATACAATATTTCTGGAGTTCGTCAATCATTGCTCTGCTTTTTACTCCCGTGAATCTTGACATTTCAGTTCTCTCCTTAAAAGGGTAAAGTTATCAAATAATCAGCTTTTCAGTTTCCTTGCCAAACAGATGAGCTTCCGGCATAAACAGCGGCAACCCAATCTTATCTCCAACGGCATAAAATCATATGTTCAGCCGCAACGTCTCTTTCACGGTTTTCAACATAAAATCATATATCCAGCCGTAGCGTTTCCTTCACGGTTTTCAGCACAAGCGTGGTGCGGCAGTCTTTAACGCCAATGTCGCCGAGCTTCTTGATTAATTCATTGTGCGAGTCAGGGTCTTTGGTCCTGACTTTCAGCATGTAGTAGAATTCGCCGGCGGCAAAATGCACTTCCTGCACTTCCGGCAGCTCCGCAATCTTCCGGCCAATATCAAGCGAACCCGGCTTCTCGCCGGTAGCCACCAGAACAAAACTCGACATGCCGCAATCAACGGCACGGTTGTTGACCCGGGTCTCATAGCCCATGATGATGCCGTCATGTTCAAGCCGCCTGATCCGTTTCAATACCGCGGACGGCGCGATTCCGACCCGGCGGGCGATTTCTACGTTCGCCATTCTCGCATTTTCCTGCAAATGGCGCAATATGTCTTTATCTGTATTGTCCAGCATTTTAAAATATCCTTATATTCTCTGTAATTGGCATAATATATAATATAATTATCTGAAAGTCAAGTTATTTAGAATATTATTCTAAATAATGGCTTAAAAGATAGCTGATTGTCTAATGAGAAAGCCGCGTGGCATTTTGCCGGTTTATGCTTCCGGGCAATCGGGGTTTCTTCTAACTTGACTTTTAAAGGAAGACATGGATTTTGCGGTTCATTATTTTAGAAATCAGTCGCTTTTAGACGAAATTTAGTTTGTTTGATGTAAAAAATTACAAAAATCTACTGAAAGAAGGTTTAACATCTGTAGTTTTTGATATATATTCCTTCACGATATTGTGGATTCTGTATTAATAAACAATTAGA
>CAIJKT010001085.1 GCA_903821255.1 uncultured Lentisphaeria bacterium
ATTTCCTTTACCACGACTTTCCTGGGGCTGGCGGTGGCGATCCTCGGCGCGTTTTTCTTCGCCAGATTCAAAGCGCCCGGCTCGAATATCCTGTTCTCCATGTTTATTCTGCTGATGATGTATCCCGGCGTGGCAAACATGGTTCCGACTTTTAAACTGATTACCGCCCTGGGACTTTACAACAGCCACTGGTCGCTGATTACCCTGGGCGTGGCGTCTGCCCAGGCATTCACCATCTATGTTCTGAGGAATTTCATCGAGGAAATTCCTAAAGACCTGTTTGAAGCAATTGAGATAGACGGGGGAACTATTCTTCAGCAGATCTGGCATATTGTCATTCCGATGTCCATGCCGATCATCGGAACCCTGGCCATCCTGAGCATTATCGGCAACTGGAACAGCTTCGTCGGCCCGTTGCTCTATCTGCGCGACAACAATTTGCAGGTTATTGCGGTCGGCCTGCTGCGCCTGGAAGGCGAATATACGAAGAACTGGGGCGAACTGATGGCCGGTTATACCATTGCATCCATCCCGCTTATCATCATGTTCATTTTCTGCATGAAACTGTTCGTCCGCGGACTTTCCGCCGGCGCCGTCAAAGGTTGAGCCGCCGCTGTTCATGCCGAAAGCTCTTCTGTTTGACAAAGAAATGGAATTGAGCATTCCATTTGATTAAGCCCTGCTTCTGCAGTTGACGGAGCAGGTTTAAATTCAGATATGTTGCGGGTTCCTTATTTCACAAAGGGTTTATCTTTGTATTTTTCTACCTGTTTTTTGAAATCATCTTCTGTTTTGATGTCATTCAAGCCGGCAAAGTAATTAGTGAAAGAAACTTCTTTGCCGGGTTCGATTATGAACGGCTTTACCCCGATGCTCTTATTGGGTTCAATAGTGTAAACCAATACTGAACCATGATTATTCGCCGCTGACTGGAACCATATGTACAGATGTTTGATTTTGTCATCCAATATCTGCGCGAACCCGGTTTTTTCCGCCGGCGAAAAGCTGCCGGCATAGCGACCGGTCAACGGCAGTGTTTTAATTTCGTAAAATATCGGATTTTTAGCAGAAAACTCCAGGCATTTCAATTTTTCACTTGCCGGAATTACCAATATATTGCCTTCCGGGTTCCCGCCAATCGCGATATCAGCATGCCCGCGCCATGGGAAATCATAGGCGTGCGGATCATCTGACTTGAAGCCGCCCGGCTGAATATTTTTTATGGTATACTTCAC
This sequence comes from uncultured Lentisphaeria bacterium, assembly GCA_903821255.1. Next base: position 1,236 of record CAIJKT010001085.1, read on the forward strand.
TTCCATTCTGGGATCATCTTTTACGATGGTCATGAGGCGGCACAGTCTGAATTTATCGCCGGGAAAGGTTATTTCCGCACTGATACTTATTTTATCAGGCAGCAAATCCACTACGGAGATTTCCCAGTCTGCATACGAAACAGCCATCTGCTCCATGCCTGCATCTTCATAGCCGCCGAGATTCGGCCTGAATTTAAGTTCCACGGCCTCGATACATTTTTTCATGTCAGCCCTGACTTCCTCAGGATAGTCTTTCGGGTTTCCCTGGCGCAGGCATGAGACACCATTGACCTTAAAATCAAGTATCCTGGCGCCTGACTCCAGAATGATAATTTCAATTACAGAGTTTTTTAGAATAAAGCCGAAATGACCATCTTTTTTTACCGCCTCTATTGAGCAGGAGCCGTGCGATAAATCTTTATCGGGGTTTATTCTCCCGCCTTCTTTAAGGTAATGTTCGGCCTTCTCAAAAAAACCGTGTTCGCCAGCCCATCTGGCACGGCTGAAAAAAGCGGTGTAGAGTTTGTTTTTAACATTTTTCGCTTCGCCGTCCAGTTCTGCCTGAATGATTTTCTTCTGACATACCGTGACGGTGGCGGCAACTTCGGATTTCTGTTTCACCGAATATTCTTTTGAGTTTGAAGCCGCGTCATAAATCACGGTGCATGCCTCAACGTTAACATTAAGCGATGCGGCTTTTGCCAGCAGTTTTTTCAATGTTCCCAATTGCGGATCTTTTTCGAGCGTTATTGTCCTGTAGACAGTTTTCTTTTCCCCGTTGTTTTCTGCTTCTATCTTTATCAGGTTTTTGCCGGTTGACTTAAGCGTGATTTTTCTGAGAAATGTGCCGATTTCCGCTGTGGCAACTGCCTCGTCATTGATTTTTATTTTTGTGCCGGATTCACAAATCCCGTTGATTTGCACCTCGTTTAAAACCGTGCTCGAATTATCGGACGGTATTGTCTGAACCAGCAGCAGCGGTTTTTTGTCCAGAGATTCTATTTCGTCCGCTATTTCATCCCTTATATGGTACAGCAGCGAACTGTCGTTGATGTAATCGAACGGCGGTTTATAAATCAGCGCCGCGATGATTTCTTTCACTCTGGGCCTGCCCCATCCCCTTTTAAGCGAATCAATCTTATTTTCCAGAATCTTGAAGTAGTCATAATCATCAATGGCTTCTTTGACTATGGCAAAACGCTGCGAATCAATATACGGCCCCATGCCTGACGGATGCGGATAAAGAAGCGTGGCGGCACCATTCGCATATGTCGTATTCAGTTCCGTCCACGGATTTCCGCCATTAGCGTGCAGGATTTGCCAGAGCAGTACGCCTTCCGCGTCAATCATATATGCCAGCCACGGGAATAGTCTGTTTTGTATATATTCATAATCATCAATATGTACCGGCCAATTATAAATCCAGCATTTTTCACCGCGGGCGCGGCTGTCCTTTATTTCATCCATATCAATGTAGCCGGGCCCGAACGGCAGACACCATGTATTTACCTTCCCTTTAAGTTCAGCGGTTATTTTACGGGTAATAAAAACGTTGAAATCCTTATCGCCGCCATGAATTGCGTCACAAAGCATGCTTACTGATTTTAGAAATGGTTCCGGCGGTTCGTCCCATATATAAGAACATGATTTATCGAACCATCCTTTTTCTTTCAAATGCGCACTTAAAAGTTTTAGTCGCGTCACAAAATGGAGACCTAAGCAGTAATTCTGCTGGATAAAAAATCACAAGAGTTCATTTTAAGATTGCTTAATAACTTAA
>CAIJKT010001086.1 GCA_903821255.1 uncultured Lentisphaeria bacterium
ATCAGTATGAATTCAAAATCAAAGGCAAATACTACGGGACGTCTGACCGCGGGTCTTTCAATAATTTCGTAGAATACCGCCTGGATGATCTGATCAATCCCGGTACCGACCGTTTCCAGTATATCTATGATTCCGGCTACCGATGGGTGCATTTTATTAATATCCAGTCGTTTCGTTGCGTGGAACCCTGCGAGCGAAACCTTTTCTGTCTGAGCGGCAGATGTTCCTGCCCCCCGGAGGATGTAGGAGGTCCCAAGCGATATGAGGGCTTCTGCACCGCCATCAACAACGCAGGGCATCCGGAACACGAAGAGATGAAAGCCTGGGTCCATGGCTGCGGTTATCCCGAGACGGCGGTCTGGCCGGATGGTTTTAATATTGATGAGGTCAATGAAAAACTGGCGGAAGTTTATGAAAAACTGGACTCGGCGGCGGTTCCTCCAAAAGAGAACTCTCCGGACCAGTGGCCGCCGCCGGGAAGGCGGCTTTTCTCAATCATAAGAAGAGATAACCAATATGTTATTGAATAACCTGTCACGTAAAAAAAACTCCAGCAAGCATAAATCTGTGCATGCTGGAGTTTAGTAATACTCTGTGTCAGATCTTGGCGGCGGTATAATCCGCCTTGCTGACAAATGCGGTCAGATTGCGGCCGTCTGTGGTCTGGGCCTTGAAAGCATACCTTTCGTTGCCCTTCTTGCCGTAGGTGACTTTTTTGGTTACTTCGGCCTGGACTTTCTTCTTCGCCTTTACGTCGTAGAATGAGTGCTTCATGGTTGCCATTCTCCTTTATATTTGTTATTGCCCGCTCCGCCTGAGCAGGCTGACTGGATAAAAGTAACTGTAAAACAGAACAATGCAAGTAAAAATTCAGTTTCAATCACCGCCCGGCAATGGAAAGCGCAGCAACCGTGCAACCGGATATATTCTGCTATGCCGAATCGTCTTTCGGACAACATAACTTATTTAATTGAATATCCGATAGCACGGTTCTGCCCGTCCGGCTCCTTCTCCATCGTTACAGTCTCAATCATTCTTTTATTGCTCTTGAAGAGCGTTTCAAATTGAATGACGATAATAAGCCGGTATGGCGCTCCGAGAGTACTGTTTTGGCGGGATACCATCTTTACCTTTCTCGAAAGCGGGTAGCCGAATGGAGCCCGGTAGTCTTTAGCGATCTGTGCCCAGGCGGCGCCGGTCATGTCGCTTTTGAATATTGTTCCGCTCTCCGCCCAGCTTGCCAGATACTCTTCGTTGTCAAGCATGACCAGCCATTTTTCGGCAGTCTCAGTTGCCGGTGGTGCGGTGCCGGCAGCCATGGCCGGCGAGGCGCTTCCGTTTACCAGTGGAGTGGCCGCGGCGGCGGTAATAACCGGCTGGGCGGCGGCCATCACCACGCGGAAGCCGGTCATTATATATCGTTCTTCAAACAAGGGTCCGGCATGACCGGGATTGCAGTGGTTCAGCGTTTTGCCGAGGTAGCCACCGCCCTTGTGGAAATGCTGGATTGCCGGCTTCCCCCCGGCTGGATTATTAGTTCCGGCATCACAGGTGGAATACAAGTCCTGGCACATTTCAAAGACATTGCCGGTCATGTCATAAATTCCAAGTTCATTCGGCAGTCTCGTCCCTGCTTCATGCGTCCTGTTTCCGGAATTATTGCAATACCAGGCGACGGCTTTAAGGTCGCTGCTGCCGCTGTACATGTAATTCCTGCTCCTGCTGCCGCCGCGTGCGGCGTATTCCCATTCCGCCTGAGTAGGCAGCCGGTAGGCATAGCCGTCCGGCAATCTTCCGGCGCGGCTTTCCTGTTCAGTGAGTTTTACACAAAAAAACGCCGCCTCGCTCCAGGAGATATTCTCCACCGGCAGCCTGTTACCTTTGTGGTTGCTGGGGTTGCCACCCACGATCTTCTGATATTCCTGCTGCAGCACTTCATA
>CAIJKT010001087.1 GCA_903821255.1 uncultured Lentisphaeria bacterium
CCCAGGGAAAAACGGAATTTTGAACGTCCGGTAATAACCGAAGAAAATAAATGGTCTTTGAACGGGATGGTTTACAAATGGGATGAACGGCTCAGTCTGGTTGTTCCTGATAATCCGGACGGCAGTAAAGGCTTTTCAAGCATGATTGAGCAGGAAACCGCACGAGAGGAAGCAATCGCCTTTGACCCGGATATTCCTCCGCTTATCCCTGATGACACATTTGCAGTTTTTGAGGAAGTAAAGAAACTGGCCTCAAAAGAAAATATTGAATTTGTCTACATGGCCGAAGTCAAATCTGGAACAGCCGCGGCGCTGTATCCGTCATTCGTCTGGATATGGATGCTGGAGGAACCGGAATTGTATCTTAAATGGCTTGAAAAACAGAGCTCATACGGCAAGGCGGTTATGGAGGAATATCTGAAACGGGGCATAAAAGTTATGGCAATGGGCGGAGATATCAGTTGTGACAAGGGCCCGGTGATCTCGCCGGCGCTTTATCGCGAACTGGTTCTGCCGACGATAAAAGACATCGTAAACATGGTGCATAAATATGATGCCTATGCGGTATATACTTCTGACGGGAACCACTGGCCCATAAAAAATGAGTTTTTCTTTGAGACGGATATTGATGGATATAAAGAGGTGGACAAAGCAGCAGGGATGACTTTTGAACGGCTTATCGAAGAAGGAATAGACCGTAAAGTTTGCATTATCGGCAATATTGACGCCAGGCATACTATGTGTCATGGCACCACTGACGAAATTAGAAATGAAGTTATAAATTGCCTGAACCTTGGGCGAAAATCGCCTGGCGGACATATTCTGCACACCAGCCATTCAGTGCATGAGGATGTTCCCTGTAAAAATTACTATACAATGGTGAATACTTATCGGGAATATTACGGGATGGCACCGTTAACATTATGAATAGCTAACATGCAGGAGGTTGATAATCAACAAAAAATAGTACCGTGCGGGGGCGGACAAAATTACATAATATATTTAAGTATAAAAATAGATAATAATTCGGTATATAACCATGCTTAAAGCTATTTTTTTAGGTTGTTTTCTTGATTTAAGCTTTTTATCTTCATTGTCTTCGTGGTAAAATATCTTTCCCGTTTTCGCTTTCTTTGCGCCTCCGCGTCTCCGCGTGAGACCTGTTTTTGTTCTGCCGCCAGAGGCGGTTAAATCACGGCCCCTGCAAACAAGTTTTTTGCGAAAAATGACACATTTAAACACTTTATTTTAAACGATTTACATCGCCATTGATTGACAAATCTCCTATATGTATACGCGTGCTGCGCCAGGGGGACCACGCAAAAATCAATAAAAAAGCAAGGAGATTGGTATCATGCCGAAATTAAAATATGATGAAAGTTTGCCGGAAAGGGCAGGGGAATACGCCGCCGGGGGGATGAACAATGCTGAAATCGCGGCAAAACTGGACATATCCGAAGACACGTTTTATACTTATCAGCGGCAGTTTCCGGAGTTTGCCGCCGCCGGCGAAACCGGACGGCTGGCGGTGTCGGCGGACAAAATTGAAAGCA
>CAIJKT010001088.1 GCA_903821255.1 uncultured Lentisphaeria bacterium
GGTCTCCAAGTTGAGACGCTACCAAAAATCAGTCAAAAAATATAAGAGAAAAGAAGTTAGTATGAAATCGGAATACGACAAGATTTTAACTCAAGTTCAATTGCGACCTGAAGATTTTTATGATACGGATTGCTATCGATATTTTCGTGCCGATAAAAGTATTCATGCTTTTACCAGCGCTTTTGGCCCTGATCATCAACATTTTTGCGTTATTTGCCGTCGCCAGGCTGTTGCGGAGTTTTTCTGTAATTCAGCGGCAACTGCTGGAACGGCATTGCTGAAAATCACTGCAATGCTGGAAAATTGGCGACTATATGTCCAGCCATGCAGTATTACACTTAATGATGTAGAAATATTTTCAGGAGAGCTCTTTCTGGAAAACGTTTCCGACGGATGGCCATCGGTGTATTTTCCGATACAAAACGATTGGTTGCGTACCGACGTGGCCAATGTGCTGACAATAGAAAACCTGGCTTCCGAAACGCAGGCGATCATGTTATGTTCCGCCGCCATTATCGTTTTTGAATCACCGGCGCCGTTTACCGATTTCTGCTTGTCTTCTCACGTTCCGATGTTTTCGCCCGATGCTGCTCCACTGTATGTTGGAACCGATTCTGATGATCATCGTCACGACGAATCTGGAGAAATGGAGCGTATTCTAAATTATTTTATCAATACCGGCATGGGGAATTATATCAGTTTCAGGCATCAGTGCGGCAGGAACTTTCCGCCTGGACGGCTTGCCGCCAAGGCAACATGGTTAAAATGGATCGACAAATGTGTGTCCAATCATGTTGCAGTTGCTTTTCACGGCCTGCCGGATTCCTTGTCATGGTCCGAGGTAAAAGCTCGATGCGGTAATTTATTGCAGGGCGATTCCATTCACGAACCGTATCTGATATTAAATCCCGTAGTACATCCGCAAAAGAAAGCTCGTTATATTGACCCGCAACCGGATATGGCTGAGATAAAAAACGGTTATCTGCAATATGTAAATGCCGAGACCGCAACTGCCAAAGTGAATGATGTGGGTATTGCCTGCGGCGATCCTTCCCTGTTGTGCGTTTATCTGAAAGATACGAACGTCGATGTAGTGGTGGCGGAGCCGGTAAGCAACTGCGCCCTGCTTTACGGTGCAGCACGCGCTACCGGCAAACGTTTTGGCTCCCATATCCCGGTAGATTGGTATCTGGGGAAAAGTCATGATACATCCACTTCTTTAATATTCAAACTGCTGTTAGAATTATGCTACGCTTACGGCGGTGAATATATTTATACAGAAAACGCTCTGTTTAAAACCATTTCGCACTGCCGCCATGACTGGGAGGATGATTTTTGCATCAATAATCGCCAGATATTACGCGACTTCTGTGATTTCGCCATAAAGCATCCCCGCCGTGGAACGGTACGGAAAAGTTTGGCGGCCATCTACGGTAACCTGGAATCCATGTTCTGGCTGCCGGATGACCGGATACCTGAACTGGCCGATACCAATAACTGGGATACCAGAATCTGGGGGCGCTGGGAAGACACGTCATATCAAATGGTTTGGAAAGCGATTGAAGCGTGGTTGCCGGTTTTTACCTGCCGTCGAATGGAACAGGACGAAACCTTGACTCGGATGTTCAGCGGTACTCCTTTCGGATCGGTGGACGTGGTAAGTCCGTATTCCGACTTGAGCGCCTACCGCGCCATATCATTTTTCGGATGGAACACGATGGACGAAAAGATTTACAACAATTTGTCTGCGTATGTTGAACAGGGCGGAATATTACTGATTTGCGGTTGTCATTTTGATGTCAGGGTCGATCCTGCCGCGTCAGTAACGCTGTTCAGGGACGGAAAAGTGTCTGATCTTATCGGCTGCAATATTTGCGGGGACGAACCTTCAAAATTCGGCAAGATCAGAAATTGTTTGCTTGAGAATGTTGCCGCGATCCGGCTTGATGAGGATTTGTATGTATATCAATGCGGCAAAGGCAAGGTCTATTTCTATTCGTTTCTTGACATTCCAAGTGATACACGTCTGATTAAGAAAATCAAAGCAACGCTGAAACAGATAGCGGAGGTAAGTCTGGATGAAAACGAAGTCATCATTGCAGGTGACGACGCACAATATATCAATTATAACGTTTGGGAACAACCAGACGGTACTTTTGTCGCGTACTTTACCAATGTGGACTGGAATGATGATCGTCTAAAGCGTATAGAGGTGAAATACCGTAAAAAAACAACCACATTGCGACTAAGAAAAGCGGAAACAGTTGTGATGCAATTTTAGTCATGGTTATGCAGCAGGCCTGTCGATGAATCTCGGCGGAAATTGTTGCTAAAGAAGACACATAAAAACAATTACCGAATGAAAATAATATTTAAGGAAGAATCTGATTTATGAAAATTTCTGGAACATTTATTGATGAGATTTCGCATGATATCCCTCACCAGAACTGGAGCGCAAAAGAATGGGAGCAGGATTTTCAATACATGAGAGTTGTTGGTATAGACACCGTCATAATGATTCGCTGCGGCTATCGCAAGTTTATGACTTATCCATCGAAGTATTTAATTAAAGAACATAATTGTTACAATCCGCCTTTAGATTTATTAGATTTAATGGGGTATGCACTTCACTGAAGCACCCCCTGCCTGGTGTGTTTGACTATTTTCGAATAGGGTACCGCTTCCGTAACCACGGCGTACTGCGATAATCGATAAAACAACTTTCCTCTGGATGTTGATTTCCGTCTA
>CAIJKT010001089.1 GCA_903821255.1 uncultured Lentisphaeria bacterium
ATTAATAGATTCAAAAGACTTTCTTACATAACCCTTAATATTTAAAGATGAGTATTTTTATGAAAGGCATTGTCAATACCTGGCTGGAATGTGTGCATTGCGGCAAACAGTACGATCTGGAACAAGTCAGATATAACTGTGAATGCGGCGGCATCCTCGATGTAAAACGCGATCTCTCAAAAATTGACGGCGGACAGCTCAAGCAGTTGTGGGAAGACCGCTGGGGAATGAAGCGCGGTCCGCTTTCCTCCGGCGTCTGGCGCTATAAGGAACTGATTCTGGACGTTGCCGAAGAGTTCATCGTGACGCGCCAGGAAGGCAATACCCGGCTTTATCCCGCCGGCAAAGCCGCCGAATATGCGGGGATCAGGAATTTTCTGTTGAAGCATGAGGGGGAAAACCCCACCGGCAGTTTCAAGGACCGCGGCATGACCTGCGGCGCCACCGCCGCCAGAATTTATGACGCCACTTCGGTGGCCTGCGCCAGCACCGGCAACACCAGCGCCAGCATGGCGTCGTATGCCGCCATCTCCGGCATGAAGTCCATCATTTTCATTCCGGAAGGCAAAATCGCCTATGGCAAACTGGCCCAGGCGCTGGCTTTCGGCGGCATTACGCTTCAGATCAAAGGCAATTTTGACGATGCCATGGAACTGGTGCAGGAAGTTTGCGCCAAGCTCAATATCTATCTGTTAAACTCCATCAACCCGTTCCGCATCGAAGGTCAGAAAGCCATCGGCTACGAGATCCTTCAGCAGCTTGACTGGGAAGTGCCGGACTGGTTTGTCATACCGGGCGGCAATCTCGGCAACAACAGCGCCCTGAGCAAAGGCCTGCAGGAACTTTACGAATTAGGCATTATCAACAAGATTCCGCGCATCGCCGTGATTCAGGCGGAAGGCTCCAATCCGCTGTCCAGAATGTGGAAGAACAAAACCGGATATATTCCGTTGAAGAACCCCGATACCATCGCCACCGCCATCAAGATCGGCAATCCGGTTTCCTGGGAGAAGGCCATGCGCGGCCTGGAATGGTGCAACGGCGTGGTGGAAGACGTCACCGAGCAGGAAATCATGGATGCCAAAGCCATGGTTGACGCGGCCGGAATCGGTGCCGAACCCGCCTCGTGCTGTTCCGTCGCCGGCGCCAAAAAGCTGGTTGACATGGGCATAATATCGCCGGACGCCAAAGTCGTCGGCATTCTGACCGGCAACATCCTGAAAGATCCTGACGCCGTGATCGGCTATCATAAAGACACGCTGCGCGACATGGGGATCAAAGGAGTTTATGCCAACAAGCCGCATGTGATCGAACCGACCCTCGAAGCGGTCAAGGCGGCAATCAGCGGCCGGTAGAACTTCAAGCAGATACCGCGGGCTTCTTTCGCTCGATCACCGAGTGAATGATGCCTGCGGCAATGAATACTACAGACAAGGCCCCGGTTGCAGCTTCAGAGATATGCATGAAGGCACCCAGGAACATAATCACGGCAAGGGCTCCGATCGCCCAGAAGGCGGAGTGTTCCAGATACTTGAACCGCGCAAGGGTGCCGTGTTCAACCATCATGATCGTCAGACTGCGCACAAACATTGCGCCAATCCCCAAGCCGATCGCAATGATGAAGAAGTTATTAGTCAGGGCGAATGCGCCGATTACGCCGTCAAATGAGAAGCTGGTGTCAAGAATTTCAAGGTACATGAAACCGGCAAAGCCCGATTTTGCCACTGCCACGGTCGCGTCGTGCTGGTTTTCTCCGGCGCCGATCACAGCCCCGACGCCGTCAGCGAGAACGTAAGTGACCAGGCCCATCGCGCCGCTCACCCAGAACGAAACCTGTTCTGAAGCCTTAATCTGCCTGCCGATGAAATACATGATTATCAGGACAATCGCCATCTGAATCGCTTCGATCTTCCCCAGTTTGGTCAGCGGGATTTCCAGAGCGCTGATCCAGTGAACCGCCTTCTTTTCATCAATGAAGTACCTCAGGAACACCATCATCAGAAATGTGCCGCCGAAAGCCGCCACGGAGACATGCGCCGAGGTAAGAACTTCGGCGTACTTGGCCGGGGTGAATACCGCCAGCCGGAATGCATCAATAATACCCACCCCGGCAACCACCGCGACAATTACCAGCGGGAATACCATCCGCATGCCGAATACCGCGATCAGCATGCCCCAGGTGATAAAGCGCTTGCGCCATTTAAGGTCCATATCCTTCAGCACCGTCGCGTTGACAACCGCATTGTCAAAGGACAAGCTGGTCTCAAGCACTGCAAGAATGGCGGTAGTAAACACCGCACTCCAGCCGCCGCCGATCAGATAGCCGGTGATTAAACCGGCAGCCGTCACCGCGAATGAACCCTTAAAGTATTTCAGCAGCATTATTTTCCTTCATCTCTTAAAAGTGGGAGTGACATTGCTCAGCCGCGCGGGCGTTTCATTGCGCCGTGGAGCAGGGATACACAGAGTTTTTCGAAAGACATGCCGGTTTTCCCGGCGGCTTTAGGAACCAGGCTGCTGGCGGTGAAGCCCGGCAGACTGTTACCCTCGAGCACATACATTTCACCGGACTTGGTGATGAAAATGTCTACGCGCAGAATATCTCTGGCTCCTGAAACCTGGTAGAATTTAACCGCAATCGCCTGCGCCTGTTTCTGAAGTTCCCTGGAGATGTTTTCAGGAGGACACAGATAGCGGGTCTCCCCTTGATTGTGGGTGTACTTGGCGTCAAAGTCATAGATTTTGCCGGGGACCTGGATCTCGATGACCGGCAGCGGCTCCCCGTTCAAAATACCTACCGTGGTCTCCATGCCGTTGATGAATTTCTCGACCAGCAGTTCGCTGTCGTAGGCAAAACATTTATCCAGTCCGGCCTCCCATTCGGGGGCAGTTTCGGCGATGGCAATGCCGACGGTAGAACCTTCACGCGGGGCCTTTATCACTACCGGCAGGCTGAGATTCGCCGGGAATGTGCGGTTTTCTTTGGTGACTATTGCCCATGGCGCGGTCGGAATGGCGTGTTTCTCCATAAGCTGCTTGCTTTTGATCTTGTCAATGATGATCGCGCTGGCCTGGCTGCCGCTTCCGACAAAACGCAATCCGGCATCCTCAAGCGATTTCTGGATTTCGCCGTTTTCACCGAACCCGCCATGCAGGACGGGAAATACGACATCAGCATTCCTCATTTCATCGGTGATGGCGGTATTCTGAACGTCAATTTCATCAACGATATAACCGGCATTGCGCAGGGCTCTGGCCACGCCGCCGCCGGATTCAAGCGATACTGAACGTTCGCTGCTGGTGCCGCCTTTCAGCACTGCAACCTTGAGCGGCACGGCAGATGCTTCGACTTTTTTCAAACTTTCCGGGTCCATGAAACAAACCTCCGGGGTTAAATAAAATCCAGTTTTTTCAGCCACTATATGGCGGACGCCGCAGACCAGATCAACAAAATCATGTTCGAAACCATGATCGGTATTCATAAAATAATTGGCATGGATATCGCTGACGATGATTTTACCGGAAGACATGCCTTTGCAGCCGGACATATCAATCAGTTTACCGGCGGTATCGCTGTTGGATGCATTTTTGAAGACACAGCCCGCGGAGCGGCCCCTGGGCTCGCTGGCACGGCGCAATTTGAGCTCTTCACTGATTTTCCGCAGTTCGGTTTCCCTGTCCACTTCCGGGAATTCAAGGATCGCCGCGGTAATGATAACATCCGCCGGAATCGAAGAAGTGCGGTAACCCCATTTAATGTCAGTGCCATTGGCCGACCATGGATTGCCGTCGGCGTCAAAGCCGCAGAGTTCGGTGACAAAATCACCGATTGCCACACCGTGGGCTCCGGCGTTTGTTCTGAACGCGCCCCCTAAAGTGCCGGGAATGCCGACCAGACTGGAAATGCCGCCGAAACCTTTTCTGGCGCAGATGTTGGCCAGATCGGATAATCTTACCCCTGCTCCGGCGGTAGCGTGTCTGCGGCCGTTTATTACCCGGATGAAGTCATTCTGGCAGAGTCTTATCACGAGGCCGTCGTAAGGCTTATCCATGCCGACAGTATTCGTGCCGCCGCCGAGAATGAACGTCGGGACGGAGTGTTTGCGGCAGAAGCGGACCAGTTGAATCAGGGTCATGTCGTCCGGAGGTTCAGCCATAACGGGAATTTCACCGCCAACGCCCAGAGAGGTAACTTCATGCCAGCTCACATTGTATTTGACCGGCAAAGCGGGAAACGTATGCTCGAATGTCTCGCAGAATTTCAGTTTGTTGGTTTCACTCATGGTTTCATCGCCGTTATTTGTTATATACTTCATCAGGGTTGAAAACTCGTTCACCGATAACTTTAAGCACACTGCCCTCCACTTTCCTGAAAAAGCAGGTGCGGAATCCTTCGTGACAGGCGGCTCCGCCAATCTGTTCAACCTTGAAAATCACCGTATCCTCGTCGCAGTCAACGTATATTTCCTTGACTTTCTGAACATTGCCG
>CAIJKT010001090.1 GCA_903821255.1 uncultured Lentisphaeria bacterium
CCCGACATTTTTGGATAAATACGAATTTCTGTTCAGTTCCGCCATTTATGGCCTCCATATCTTTAAAAAGTTATATTGTCTTAAATTATATTAAAATTTTTGACAAATTAAAAAGTACAACGTTTTGCGAAGTTAGCAAACTGCGCTATTGTGTAAAACTGAAATTTCTGAGTCTCATTTAAAACTCTATATTATTTTAAAGGTTCAGGGAAAAATTTTCCTTATATATTAATTATGGCTGCAAAAGGGCTTTTTATCACATTTGAAGGACCGGAAGGCGCCGGCAAAACGACCCAGCTCAAAATGCTCAGCGAGCATTTCGCCGGACTCGGCCGGGAATGCGTGGTCACCCGCGAACCGGGCGGCACGCCGATCGCCGAACAGCTCCGGGAACTGGTCAAACACCATTCCGGCGACGAACCGGTTTTCGCCGAAACTGAACTGCTGCTGTTTGCGGCCAGCCGGGCTCAGCACGTCCGGTTCCTGATTGAACCGGCGGTGGCGCGCGGGGCCGTCGTGCTCTGCGACCGTTTTGCCGATTCCACTACCGCATATCAGGGATACGCCCGGCAACTGGATATGGATTTTATCCGCAGGTTAAATCAATACGCGGTCGGAAACTGTGTGCCGGATATGACAATACTGCTGGATTTGCCGCCGGAGGATGGTTTCAAACGCACCGCAACCCGCATGGAAACCGCCGGACGGCATGACCGCATCGAAGCCGAAGCGCTGACTTTTCACCATCTGGTCAGACAGGGATTCCTGGCAATCGCCAAAGCCGAACCGCAAAGAGTTAAAGTTGTTTCCGCCCTCGCCGCCGCCGAAGTTATTCATCAACAGATTATGGAGCTTGTCAGAAATGCTTTTGGCCCGCTATGAACAGGAATTTCCCGAGGTTATCGCCTGCTTGAAACGCGCCCGCGCTTCCGGCAGGATGGCGCATGCTTACCTGCTGCACGGCGATTCGCCGGAACTGCGCCGCAATTTTTCGCTGGTGCTCAGCCAGATTGCGGTTTGCCCGAACAACCTGCCGGACGGCACCCCGTGCGGCACCTGCCGCGTCTGCCGCCACCTGGAAACCGGCATTTACGCTGAATTCTACGAACTGATGCCCACCGGCAAGACCTGGCAGATTCAGGTCGGCGAACGCAGAAACCCGGAACCCAATACCGTCCGCTGGTTTGAAAGCCAGTTTTACCTGACCAGCACCTCGGAAGCCAGCAAAAAGGTCGGCGTGATCTATGACTGCGACCGGATGAATACCGAATCCCAGAACGCCTTCCTGAAAACGCTGGAGGAACCTCCGTCCGACTCGTTTTTCATCCTCGCCACCGGCAATCCTTCCGCGCTGCTGCCGACCACCCGTTCCCGCTGCCAGACGCTGATCCTGCTGGAAAACCGCTGTCGCTTTGAGTTTGAAAAGAGCAAAGAGTTGTTCGCCATACTTTACGATCTTCAGTTCAAGGCGGCAAACAATATCACCGCCGCCGGCAAATGCGCCGAAAACATCATCAACATTGCGCAGCATCTGCAGGACATCGCCGAATCCACGGCGGAAAAACTCTGGAAGGAGCGTCTCACCCAGGCCGAAGAACTGGAAAGCCCGGTCAAAAAACGTATCGAAAAGCAATATGAGTCCGCTGTGGCCGGCGAATATATCAAAATCCGTAACTACTTTACCGGCGCGATTCATACCTGGTTTGCCCAGGTGTATCAATTGAGCTGCGGCGTGCCGTTTAACCGTCTGGCCAATCCGGAAATCTTCGACGGCATGCAAATGCCGGAGCTGATTGCCGAGAAACGCGCCTGCCACGCGCTGGCGGAAGCTGACCAGTTGCTTTATAATCTGCTGTTCAACGTCAGCGAAGAACTAGCTTTCCGCTCTTTCTGCCTGAATGTGGCAGTAAAGTTCTAGCCTTGTCTATTCTTCAAAAGACGCTGACGCTCCTTTCGCGACATTTTGGCGAACCGCCGGTCATGGGACTGGGAGGTCTGGGAAGCCTGGGAAGCCTGGGAGGTCTGGGAGAATGCCGCCGACTCCAAGCATTCCGAGATTTTGGAGTGCTCTTGAGCATATACCATATCAACATTCTGGACATCCGCTCTGCATTTCCCGATTCCCAACTTTCCACTTTTCTCGCTTTCCACTTTCCACTCCCGCACTCGCGGGCTTTCCCATTCCGAGATTTTGGAGTGTCCTTGAGCATATACCATATCAACATTCTGGACATCCGC
>CAIJKT010001091.1 GCA_903821255.1 uncultured Lentisphaeria bacterium
AGACCGTCACCTTTTGCAAAATCAAGTTTTACCATAAAAATCCCCAGTATTTGCAGCAGCACCGCTATCAATGGTTTGTTATTGTAATAAAAAGTCTTTAGACAATACACTAATTCCCGATCTTTTACATTGCCGATTTAACAAATTTTAAGAAAAATGAATTATCCTGAATAAACCTGTGCCTATTTGCCTATTATTAAAATCCGTGCTATCATAAAAGATATGAGGCAGGGAACTGATTTTATGGATATGAAAAACAAAAATGTTTTGATAACCGGCGGCGCTTTGCGCATAGGGCGGGCACTGTGCAGGGCTTTTGCGGAAGCCGGCGCGAACGTCATAATTCACTGCAATAAATCTGCGGATGCCGCCAGCGATCTGATGAATGAGCTGGGAGGCGGCGGAAAACACCGGACAGTCTGCTGTGACCTTGCCCGGACGGACGATGTTTCGGCGCTGATCAGTCAGGCCGGACATATCGATCTCCTTATCAATAACGCTTCGATCTTTCATCCGGAGCCGCTGACTTCGGAGAATGCCGACCGGATACGGGCCCATTTTGAGTTGAATTTCTTTGCTCCGCTGATGCTTATGAAGAAGTTCCATGAGCAATTGAACGGCGCTTCCGGCTGCATCATCAATTTCCTTGACCAGGATGTCGCGAAAGTGTCCGGCCGCAGCGGCAGCTATTCACTCTCCAGGAAAGCTTTGCGGGACGCCACTTTAAGCGCGGCATTGCAGATGGCTCCCCGGGTGCGGGTCAATGCCGTTGCCCCCGGCCCGGTGCTGCCGCCGGTCGGCATGGAGGATTCCAGGATGGAGCAAACTTTGAAGAATGTGCCGCTGGCCAGGCCGGTTGACTTGCGCGATCTTACTCAGGCATGTATATTCCTGGCGGAAAATGAATCCATCACCGGGCAAATACTTTATGTGGATTGCGGACAGCATCTTTAACGATTCCAAAGGAACCAGATAATGTTAATCAGTATCAGCACTTCGATTTTTCCAAGTGAAGTCAATCCGACCTATCTGCTGGCTTATCTGCAGAAAATAAAATCCGCCGGGTTCGATTATGTTGAACTCGGACGCAAGCATACTAACGTCATCGGCCGGGTCGAGGAAATCCAAAGCACCGGAATCAAAGTCTGGGCCGTGCACGGGGATCTGCCGAGGAACGCCGTTTCGTCGGACAATTCGCTGCGCATTAAAGCCGTCGAAGAGGAACTCCGGCGGATGGACGACACTGCTGTTTATGCCCCGTGCCCTTACGTCATTCATTACCTTGACCGCCTGCTGGACCCGCGCCCCGGGCGGCAGTTCCGCAAGAGCGTTGAACAACTGCATGAAAAAGCCAGAGAGCTGGGCTTTATTCTGTCGCTGGAAACCGCGCCCTATAAACCGCAAGTCAATGAACGCTATCCGGACAGCGGCGAGATTGCTCAGTTCGTCCGCTCCTTTGAGTCGCCGAACCTCCGGGTGACCGTCGACATCAACCACTCCAACCTGAAGGAGGATCTGATTCAGGTCGCCGCCAACTGCCGCGGCATCGTCGGCAATATCCACGTCTCCGACAATATGGGCAAATGGGAAGATCATCTGCCGCCGGGCGAGGGCAGTATCAACATTCGAGGCGTGCTGCTGGCGCTGATCAAGTGCGGCTACGCCGGACCGTGCAATGTCGAATGCCATCATCCGCACCCGACGATTCCTGTATTGAAGCAAATAAAAATCAACACCGAAAAAATCTGCAAGGACCTGTAGAAATGGCTTTTTTCAACTGCAATTTCCATTCGGACATTCTGGGCATGGCATGCTCCATGAATGTGATCGTCCCCCAGCAAAGCACCACCCAGATCGGCATGGACAGCAAAGGCGGCAGGAAGACATACCCCGTGCTGTATCTGCTCCACGGCCTGAGCGACGACCACACCATCTGGGCGCGCCGCACTTCGATTGAACGCCATGTCGCCAATATGAACCTGATTGTGGTCATGCCGAACACCCATCGCGGGTTTTATACGGACATGGCCGCCGGCGCCAAATACTGGACGTTCATCAGTGAGGAACTGCCCGCTGTCGTCAAAGGCTTTTTCCCGGTCAGCGGACGCCGCGAGGATACGTTCGCGGCGGGGTTGTCCATGGGCGGCTACGGTGCGCTCAAACTGGGTTTGCGCTGTCCTGAAAAGTTTGCCGCCGTTGCCGGGCTTTCGTCGGTGACCGATATCGCGGCTTTTATGAAGCTGGAGAACAGAGGCTCGGAGTTTTCCAGGGAAATGCAGCGGATATTCGGACCCGCGGACAAGGTCAAAGGCTCTGAAAATGATCTGCTGCATCTGGCCGCTGAACTGACCGGAAGCAAACAGCCGCAACCGGCTTTCTTCCAGTGCTGCGGAACTGAAGATTTTCTCTATCAGGACAATCTCAGATTCCGGGACCTTCTGAAAAAACTCAAGCTGAATCTGCATTATCAGGAAGCTCCGGGCGACCATAACTGGGGTTTCTGGGACCAGCATATCCAGGATGTCCTGAAATGGCTTCCGCTGCCGAAATAAGCTGTATCGCCAGACAGTTTCGCCCATGCGGCCAGCATGACAAACCGGGCAACCGCCCGACTCCGACACTTTGGAGTGCCGTTGAGCAGAGACAGTTTCGCCCATGCGGCCAGCATGACAAACCGGGCAACCGCCCGACTCCGACACTTTGGAGTGCC
>CAIJKT010001092.1 GCA_903821255.1 uncultured Lentisphaeria bacterium
AGAGAAAAAGGCAGATTCAACAAGCAAGTAATATTCAAGAACCACCGCAAAAATGGAAAACCTAGTAAATACTCAAGAAAGGGGAATCTGTCAAACGCCTCGTGCAATGTCATTCAGCAAACTTTATGCGAGGTTTTTGATAAGCTTTCAAAGGATGCCGGATTGATTGAAAACCCATTCAGGAACATTGAGAAGCTTAACAACAATTATGAATCAAGAGAGGCTTTTACTGAATCAGAACTAAAACTCATTCGTAATAACTGGGACAGCTTCACCAAAAGAATATTTATGACAGGTTTATTCACCGCTCTACGTGAGGGCGATATTTGCACGTTACGAAAGACAGAAATTGATTTTGACAATATGATTATCAAACGCAAATTACTGAAAACTGGTAAACTCGTAGAAATCCCAATCATGCAACCTTTAGAACGATTTTTAAGAGCTGAATTATTACTCAGCGGTGATAGTGAATATGTGTTCCCGGAGTTAGCAAAAATGTATCTGGAAAATAGCGGAGGCATATCGTACAGGGTTAAGAATTTTCTTGAATCATTAGGCATTAAAACCACTAAAAAAATAGAAGGGCGTGACAGGGTTGTATCTGTTAAAGACGTGCATTCATTACGGCATACTTTTTGTTATCTGGCAGGGGTTAATAATATACCGCTTGTTATAGTTCAAAGCATAGTGGGTCACATGGATAGTAAAATGACCTCACACTATTCCGCACATGCCGATAGACAGGCAAAACACAGCAAAATGCAGTTGTTCCCTGGCTTTATGAAACAACTCGATTCAGATACTATTGATATAAAGGCAACAGAGCCGGAAAGCCTGTCAGAGCGCATTCAGAAAGCCATAGAACTGATAAAAGGGATAAGGATTAGCAAAGCCAATAAAGACCAGTTGCTCACATTACTTGCTGGTTAATGAACATCCACATTCCCTGTTAATATACGCCTATTATACCATGTGCTTAATAGGCGTATTTTTTTATTTTCACAATCCAAATATTTTAAAATTTTCGGCTGACCATGCTTAAGCGTTATTGTGAATTCCATCCATTTTTAAAACTTCCGTAATCCCCCAAAATACTCCAATTCTTAATGTAAACGGACAGGTCACATTCTCCGCAGTATAGCAAAAAGTCAATGTGAACGAGTGAGCGCATTCAATCTTACCTAACATCAAGACATACTGCCTTTTCATCTTCTCTGTCATTCCCCATCTGTCATCCAACCCAAGCCAATATTCATTTATTTTCAGGTCAATTGTACCTAAGTCGGTAATTTATCAAGAACTTTCGGTAAAATTTAAGACGAGCTTCGTATAATAAGATATGCGAATAGGAGTGGGTTCTATTTGGACTTATAAAAACGAGGAGAATTATCATGATTGAGACAGGAAACGGAAAGTATTACACGACCAAAGAGATTCTTGAACGAATACAGGTTTCAGAAACGACATTAAAGAAATGGCTGATAAAGGGAAAAATTCATAGGGTGAGATTAGGCAACAAGCGATTTTTCCATGAAAGCGAAATTGATAATTTGTTTGCTGTTGCCGCTGTCGCGGCAGCGACAGAGGTGAGCAAATGAGTAGCGATATTAATGAATTTGCCATAGAAAAGCATAGAGCAATACGACCGGATAATTTTATCTGTCCTAATGCTGCTTTAGCTGATATATCCAAGTCCGTTCTTAATGGGTTTTATACTTTCAAAATAGAGAAGAAAAGTTCTAAAGGCTATAGGGGATATTATGTGAATGAGACTATTACCATTTACGACCATGAAACAAGGGAGGCATCTCAATGGAAATCCTATAGCGAATTAGACCTGATAACGCATAATGCGTTAGTATCGCACTATGTCGCCGGAAACCGTGTTGTCTCGCTTGATATGCTCTGTCGTGCCATGAATGGTAACAAGGCAATTATATCGCCTGAATATAAGCAATCCGTTAAAGAATCACTGCTTAAATTGATGGGGACAGTCATCCGAATCAAAGGAACGGAAAACGGCAAGGAAATAGATTATTACGATAATTTGATTCATGCTAAAATGTTGACTTCGGCAAACATCAACGGTCAGGCGATTAATGAGGTTATAGCAATGCTCGATGAACCTGTCCTATATACCTATAGTCAACTCAGGAGACAGATAGTTTCTTATCCAGTCGCCCTGTTGTCTGCCGGGGGCAAATCTAGCACCAGGTCAACTATTATTAAGCATTTTTTGATGAGAAGGATTGAGCAAATTAAGAACCCGAAAAGTCGCATGTCAGAGTATATCACTTATGAGTCCATCTATGGCGCAACAAAGGCGATAACGAAGAAAGAAAAACAGAACACCAGAATTCTGGTTCATAAGCTGTTAGACGATTTGATACAACTGGATTATATATCTGATTATAAAGTGAATCCCAAAGGGAATAATCATTGCCATTCTATAAAGATTTTCTACAAGGGGACTCCCCTAGAGTTGGTACCTATCCCCCCTAGAGTTGGTACCTACTCCCCTGAAACTGGTACCTTGACACCCATAGAAACAATACCTAAATAGCTTATAGATAAGGAGGTACAAGCAATGACAAAAACGCCATAAGTAATATAAGAAATATACCGGTCATTCCGGCATTAAGCCGGAAGACCAATAAAACCGGAAAACGAAAACCAAATACAAACAGCCTACGGATAAAAGGAGGATTGATAGTAGGCGAACAAAGACAGAGACAGCCGGATAGATGATGGATGGATATTCCTATTGAATGCTCCTTCTTTTATCCGTATGCTGTCGCTGCCGCGACAGCGGCAGACAGATAGATTAGTACCGAAATATTAATAAACAAAAAGGAAAAATAAACATGTTAAGTTTAAATGAAAAGTTCAAAGAAGTCGATTTGGCAGAGTATGTTGAATCTAGTTTTGCATGTGATAAGATTGAAAATTTAGGGGGTAATAAATCAAGGGTGAATCCTGCCCCTTGTTGCGGTCATAACGATTGTTTTACAATTTATGATGACACCAATACTTATCATTGCTTTTCATGCAAGTCTACCGGTTCGGTCGGTGATTTGCTAGTGGCAACCCATAGAGCGACCGATATAAAAGATGCCGCAGACAATCTTGGTCTGAACGCCGATTATAACGCTTCAAAGGCATCACCATCGAATAATATTGACAAACCAGAGACAACCCCGGCAATAAATTAACCGATGTTGTAAGCAGGGTTCTCGCTAATAATGCAGACAGAATTGCAAAGCGTGAGTCTTACTTTCTTAACCGTGGATTGTCTCCGGCAATCATTGCAAAGTACGGTCTGAAGATTGACGGCGACAAGGCAATATTACCGGGGGGAATTGTCAAGAATATAGACACCGGCGACTACATGAATCCGGCAAGACAAACACCGCCGACACT
>CAIJKT010001093.1 GCA_903821255.1 uncultured Lentisphaeria bacterium
GCGGCGAAGCTGCGGGGGCACTTCCAGTATTACGGCGTCAGCGGAAACTCCGACAAAATAGCGGCGTTTTACCGGATGACAATCAAACTGGTTCATAAATGGCTCAACAGGCGCAGCCAGAAAGGGAAAATGAACTGGGGCGAGTTCACGGAATACCTGAAACATTACCCGCTGCCCAGACCGAGAATAGTACATAAGTTTACGTTGTCAGGTGTAAGGTGAGGTAAGCTGAAGAGCCGGATGTGGGAAACCCACAAGTCCGGTTCTGTGAGGGGCATTGAAGTCTTCTTCAAATGGTTGGAATATTGTGACACTCCGCAAACCGAAAGGGCGGAGATAACAGGGAATACAAAATAAACCTAAACGCAGGAGGCCATATTATGTCTACTCGACCCAAAATTAGGTAAGATGATGTCCGGAATATTTGTAAAATTGAAAATCATTATGCTCAACGACACTCCAAAGTCTCGAAATTGGCTGTCTAGAATGTACAGGTTCATAAAGTCCATAAAGGTTTAAATTACGAAAATGCGTTGTACGGAACAGATGTCCGGAATGTCCAAGTCAATACAAAAAGGAGATCACTGAAATTTTAACTTGGTTTTGAGGTGACTGCCCAGTCATAGAATAATAATCCAATAAAAAAATAAGGAAATTTTGTATTTCAAAAGTAGACTTTGCTTTAAACGGATATATAATTCCCCTGCGTTTAATAAATTGAACAAAAGTATATCGGCATGAAGATGCCGAAAGAGGTACATATGTCAGAAGAAGAAAAAATGAAGAACACCCCTCTGTATGAGCAGCATGTGCTGGCCGGCGCTAAAATGGTGCCGTTTGCCGGCTGGAATATGCCCGTGCAGTATGCGGATGGAATTATTGCCGAGCATAATCATACCCGGCAGCATGTTGCTGTCTTTGATATCTGCCACATGGGCGAGTTTACGGTGAAAGGCAATGGGGCGGCCGCCGCGCTCGATCATATTCTGGCCCGGCCGGTATGCGACCAGAAGACCGGAGTCTGCCGCTACAATTTCCTGCTGGACCCCGACGGCAAAGTCATGGATGATTTAATTGTCTACTGCATGGGAGAAGATGACTTTTTCATTGTTGTGAACGCCGGGACCAGGTATGGCGACGCGGAACAGATCAGTTCCAATCTGCCGGCCGGCATCGAATTTACGGATATTTCCGACAACACCGCGAAAATAGACTTGCAGGGGCCGGAAAGCGCGGATGTGCTGGCTGAAGCCGGTCTGGATATCGCAGCCCTGCCGAAATACTTTTACTGGACAAAAACGGTTATCCATTCCATTCCGTGTCTGCTCAGCCGCACCGGCTATACCGGGGAACTCGGGTTTGAACTCTATTTCGACGCCGGCAAAGCGGTCGAGATGTGGCAATATCTGCTGACGCTGAAAAACGTTAAGCCCGCCGGGCTCGGCGCCAGGGACACGCTGCGTCTGGAAATGGGTTATGCGCTTTACGGGCATGAATTGAATCTGGCAACCACCCCGATTGAAGCCGGCTATGCCGACATGCTTAAACTGGATGAAAACCCGGACCGTAATTTCATCGGTAAAAATGCGCTGGTCGGAGATGCGCCGGCGAAGAAGCTCGTCGGGATCGTGCTTGACGGCAGACGCGCCGCGCGTGAAGGCGCCATTGTATTTGACCAGGACGGCAGTTCTGTGATCGGCAAAGTCACTTCCGGCGCATTCGCCCCGTCGCTCGGGATGGCGGTTGCGATGGCTTACATCAGTGTTGATGCCGGAATTGAGCTTGGCAGCAAAGTGATTCTGGAAGCCGGCAGGGCGCAGATACCGGGAACGGTTTGTGAACTTCCATTTAATAAAAACGGGTCAGCTAGAAGAAAACTGTAAAAAAAACGGTAAATTTTTGGATTCATCCTTGAATTTTATCTTTAAAATGTTTAAATGCTTTGTTTCAAATAATTTTGTCATTACATAAAAATTAAATAAGGGAAGACGTGAAAAATGAAGTACTATTCGGAAGATCATGAATGGGTTGAAATCCATGGAGAAGAAGCAACAATCGGCATTTCAGAATATGCCGCCAAACAACTGGGCGATATCACTTACGTCGAACTGCCGTCCGAAGATGACGATTTCATCGTCGGCGACACCCTCGGTGTGGTGGAATCGGTAAAGGCGGCTTCCGACATTTACAGCCCGGTCAGCGGAACTGTGGTTATGATCAATGACGCGCTCGAAGACGAGCCGAACCTGATCAATGAATCCCCCGAAGACAAAGGCTGGCTCTGCAAGCTCACCAATATTGACACTTCCGAGCTTGACGACA
>CAIJKT010001094.1 GCA_903821255.1 uncultured Lentisphaeria bacterium
AGCGCCTCGCGCCGGTGACTATTCATCGAGCAACTGGTGACACGACGGCTGTTGGACTTCTTCAATTTTTAAATTTTAGTTTCATTCTTTTTTGCTGGCAAGATGTTGACAAAACTGTGTTTTCTTGTTATAGTGATAAGTAGATGTATATATAGATGTATAAAGTTTTCTGAAAAACTGGTTTAGCATTATGTATAAGCTTTTGATATTTTGTTATTAAAATTCTAAAGGCAGTCAAGGAGTGGCGTCAGTATGAAAAAAACAGTATGCAGAATGACAGTATTGTTGATGGCTGTGTGCCTTGCCGCAACGTCGGCGCTGGCAATGCCGTCTTACAATGACGTATTGCTGGTGGTAAATTCCAATTCATCCGAATCCCAGGAGATCGGCGCGTACTTCAAAGCGGCGCGTAATCTGCCGGATACGAACGTCTGCAGCATTAACGTCAAGGCCGGGGTTGACAGCGCCAGAATGAGTCATGACGAAGAGTTGTCGGCGCTGTCCACCATCAAAAATCATCTGATCAAGAATGGCCTGACTGACAAGATCAATTATATCGTAGTGACCCGCGGCATTCCGTATTGGTCCTACACCGGAATCAAAGGTCCTTTTCAATACGGCAGCAGTGCGGACGTTGACGGATATCATCTGTTCGACGTTTTCCTGATGTATCAGTTGTCGAATGCCGCCAGCGACTCGAAGCTTGACAACATTTTCAACAACAATCCCTACTTCTATTACAATAACGATGCTGACAAACTGAACAAGAAATTTTCCAAAACAAAATTCGGCTTCTATATTGTCGGTCGTCTGGACGGCCCGGGGGCGATCACAATCAAAAATATGATTGACAGCACCGGTGCGCTCGCTTACGAGTCATACAAGAAACAGGCCAACGGCAAAATGAAGCTGCTGACCCTTGCCCCGTATTACGATCAGACTTTCGCGGATGAGATCAACAGCCGCGGTAATATCGAAGTGGTTTCACCGAATCCGCTTCCGCCTGACGTGTGGAATCCTGATACTAAAACAACCACGCTGGTGGATATTGCCACCCCTGCCGCGGGCCAGATTCAGACAACCTTTGATAAAGTCGGCAAGGATGTGATGTTTTCCTACCTGAATGATGTTGCCTGGAGTTCGTTTTTTCCGTGGCCCAAGGGTAACAGCTATTACGCGGATGCCGACTTTGTTGATGAATATCCGTTCATATACCGCGGTGCGACTTTTCTGCCCGGCTCGATCATGATGGTTTACCGTTCATTTCCGGCGGCTTATATGTCCCACACCGGAGTCGGCGGCCTGTATAAAATGAATATCTCCACCAAGGCGAAAATCGATTACCGTAAAACCGACGGCAGTGACATTGATTTCCGGCATACTACCTGCGCAGCTTATGATCCGGTCAACAGCCAGGTATGGTGCGGAACCGGCGCCAGTCAGTTTGATGTCGGCATTAATTTCGATACGCGCTGCACGGACGATGCGCATCGTGAAACCATGCGCAATTACGGCGGTGGGATTGCCATTTACGCCGCCGCCACCGGCAATATCATCAGTTATATCAATGCCAACGATGCAGGCAGTCCGCTGAAAAATAATGCGGTGATGAAAATGGTCTACGACAAGAACTCCAGATACATGTGGGTGGCGCATTATAAAGGCATTCAGTATTATGACTTTACGGCTAAGACCTGGAACGATGTTCCGGCGTTGCAGAATGATTATGCGGCGATGGCCGATATCTGCCTTGACCCGTTTGACAGCGACAAAGTATATTTTGCATTTTACTACAATGGCGCGAATGGCAATACCAAGAAAGTGTCTTCGCAGATTGCCGGCGCCGACACCAGTATTTTTGAGTACAGCAAAAGCGCCCAAACTGTAACGCCTTATGTGATTGACGCCGTTAAGAACAAAGGCATTTTGCCGAAGATGGCCAAAACTTCAGCGAATACGATCTGGGTCAGCAAAGGCACCACGCTTTACCGTTATGATCTGTCAGCCAAGTCGGTTATTGAAACAATAGACCTGGCTGCAGTTATTCCTGAAATGGTGACTTTGCCGGTAAATGGCAGCACTGTTACTCTTGACACCCCGCGTCATCTTGTTTCGCCGGCCGCCGGAATTGCCATTGCCAGCGTCGGCTGCAATCTGACTTATACCAAAGATCTGCTGGATACAATGCCGGGTTCCACATTCCAGAAAAAGAATTATCTGGTACGCATTGTTGAAACCACCCCTCCAAGTGCGGTCACCACAATCAATACCAGTACGATGAATGCGGTTTCGACCGCTGCTCCTAACTATAAAGTCAGGGACATTGTGGCCGATCCGGCTTCGAACGGCAAAACCCTGTATATGGCAGTGTCGGAGCCGGGGAGAATCTTGAGCTCAACCGATGGCGCGGGGGCGGTTTGGAAAGACTTTTCAAACGACTACAGCGCATTCAGCCAGGTAAAAGGATTAACCTTGGATGGCAATGGCTATCTATATGCAGTGGGCGGCTATAGAATGTCCCAGAATAATGCAGCAGACTTCCAGGCATTCGGACTGTGTGCCTGGGGCGGCGGCATGAGCCACGACGCGATGGAATATCTGGACCCTCAGCCATATGCATATTTCTCAGGCTCCGGACATCCTTATTATACGGGCGAAGGTTCCTGGAGCAGCAGCATGGGATACCGCGGCTCCTCGCAGATGGAACCGATGATGTTCATGCTGCTGGACGGGTTTTACATGGGAGAAGCGCGTTTGAGCGTGTTTAAAGGTTATCCTGCGGAAGGCAGCGGCGGCCATACCGGCCACATGCTGGTGTTTGAGCCGAAGTGCGCGCCGTTCGCGCCCAGAGTCAATGAAGCGATGCTGCCTGCCAATCCGCAGGTTGCAAATAAAGCAACGCTCGACATTCCGATATTGAGTCCCGGACTGCCGTGGCGCATGAATGATTTGACGATGGAAAGCGTCAATAAGGATACTGTAAAAATTACCGATGAGACCGGCGCGGTATTTACGCCGGCGAAGTATGAATTCATTAAGCCGTTCGGTCCGGACGAAGCCGGCAAGGTTACCGGAACGGGTACATTGCGTATCTCCGGTAATTACACCGGCATTGTCTATAGCGTCAAGCTGATTTGCGGCGTCAACGGCATTAAAAACATCAAAGGCGCGAGCCTGACCAATACGCGGACTACTGAATTTAAAGACGATATAACTTTATATTTCGGTAATGGCGTGGATATCAGCAAGGGAACATACGTTCCGCCGGATGCAGTCACCGGTCCGCAGAAAATGCCGCTGAGCAACTCCAAAATAGACCTGGTGGTGAACAAGGTGTGGCTGGCTGCCGCTCCGGTGACCGGCAAACCGCTGACCGTAAAATTCCAGATCAAGAATGTCGGCACGGTCAAAACCAATGCCGGAACTATTGTGGCGAATGTTTACTGGAACAATATACTGGTTGGCTCGGTCACCCACGGCGACCTTGCGGCAGGCGCTGTGAGTGCGGATCTCAGTTTCCTGCTGGATGCGCAATATGTAATTGTCGGACGCACTAATACTATTATGGTAATGGCGGACGGTACCGGCAAAGTTTCGGAAATGCGTGAAACCAATAATACAGGTTCCACCACTTTCCTGATCGACAACAAGCCTGACCTGTCGGTAAAAGAAATCACACTGTCGTCGACCAAATCCGGAATCACAACCGTGAACTTCAAAATTGCCAATGTCGGTTTCGGTCCCACCGCTGCAGGAGCGGGTGCTCAGACTGCGGCGGTCTATGTCAATAACAGTCAAGTCGGCACTGTACACTACGATGATCTGGCAAAGGGCGCGGTTGTCGCGTTGAAATTAGACAACGTCACCGTAACTGCCGGCGCCTGCAGAGTAAAAGTGACTGCCGACAGCGGGGGCATAGTCACAGAAGTTAACGAAAAGAACAACAGTCTGGAGAGAGCTTTTATCATCAAAAACTGACTGTTGTGAATGAAATCGGAAAGCCTCCCGCGGAATTATGTTTTGCGGGAGGTTTTTTATTTTTATACTGGAAACATCGCTGATTCCGGTGTCTGTTAATAGCACATAACGAACGGTTGGGGAAATATATGGATATGGAAAAATACTCCGGCAGATCGAAACATGAACTTGATACGCCATGCCTGACGCTGGATATAGACATTTTTGAAGATAATCTGGCGCTGATGCGCGATTTCGTCACGGCCGCGGGGAAAAAGCTGCGTCCGCATGTGAAAACACATAAATGCTCGGAGATCGCGAAGCGGCAACTGGCGGCCGGCGGTTGCGCCGGGCTGTGTGTCGCCAAGGTTTCGGAGGCGTCAAGGCTTGTTGACGCCGGCCTTACTGACATTCTGATTACGTCGCCGGTGGTGACTGAACAGAAGATATCCGCATTGCTGGAATGTGCGGAATCTGCCAGGGTCATGACCGTGATTGATAACCGGGACAATGCTGATGCGCTTAACCGGGCTGCCGGCGAAAGCTGCCTGAAACTTAAAGTGCTGGCGGACATCAACCCTGCAATGGGGCGGACCGGGGTTGACTGCGAAGAGGCATTGGAACTGGGAAAATATATTGCATCGCTGCCGAATCTGGAATTTACGGGGATTCAATGTTATGCCGGAAATCTCCAGCATATCGGGAGTTTTAAGCAGCGGCAGGAAAGTTCGCTGCTGGTGATGCGGCGGGCGGCTGAAGTTTTCCGCCAGTTCAGGCAGGCCGGACTGAACTGTGAGATTTTCACCGGCACCGGCACCGGCACGTTTAATATCGACAGCGATGTTCCCGAAATGACTGATTTTCAGGTTGGCTCGTATTGTGTCATGGATGCGGAATATCTGCAGACCGGCGGCAGCGCAAACCCCGAACGGTTCGATCTGTTCAAGCCGGCGTTATCGCTGCAGGCTTCGGTAATCAGCGTCAATCAGCCGGACTTTGTCACAGTGGATGCCGGGCTTAAAGCCTTGTATTATACCCCGCATGCGCCGCCGATGGTGCTGAATCAGGCCTGTCACGGCTGGAAATATGAATGGTTCGGTGACGAACACGGCCGGGTGTATTTCCCGGAGCCCGGCATGAAGCCGGCGCTGGGCGGCAGAATTGAACTGAGCGCGTCGCATTGCGATCCGACAATCAATTTATTCGACTGCATGTGGATTATTAAAGACGGCATTGTCATAGACTGCTGGGAAATAGATCTGCGCGGCTGCTGCCGCTAATCATAACTTCCAGATTGTGAAAACCGTTGAGTGAAGGTGTCCCGGTTGTCCGGAATGCCTGCCGTTGCGGCAGGCACTTGTCGCCGTATGCTCAGTGTTTTCCGGTACTTCCGAAGCCTCCGGCCCCCCTGCCGGATTCAGAGAGTTCATCGGATTCGATGAAATCCACTTCCGGCAGTTCGCAGATCACCATCTGGGCGATGCGTTCGCCGCGTTTGATGTGGAACGGTTCGCTGCCGGCGTTGTACATGATGATGCCGACTTCGCCGCGATATCCGGCGTCAATGGTGCCCGGGGAATTGGTCAGCGTGATGTCGTGTTTCAGCGCCAGTCCGCTGCGGGGCCTCACCTGCGCCTCAAACCCGACGGGCAGTTCGATAAAAAGACCGGTGGCCACGAGCTGGCTGCGTCCGGTGACCAGTTCCATATCCACTCTGGATCTGAGGTCGAAGGCGGCGTCGTCATGGTGCGCCCGCTGCGGTTTTAGGTCGTCACACCCTTCCATCATTTTGAACCTGACCGTAACTTTAGTTCCCATTTTCACTCCGTTGCGATTATTGGCGTTGAGTTTGAATTCTTGATTACATGGTTTACTGTATACTGAGAGGAACATATTTCAACCGCCAGTATTCGGAGACAGGTAAAGCAATCATGCGAATTATCGAATTACTAAATGCCGCCGCGCAGTCCGAAGCGTCCGACTTGTTCATCTCGGCAGGCAAGCCGCCGTACGTCCGGCAGCTTGGCAAAGTCCTGCCGGTTGATAGTGCACCCGTCACGGCGGAGGAAATCGAAGCTTTCCGCCGGAAAGTGCTGCTGCCGGGGGCGGAAGAGAAGTTCAACAGTTGCGGCAGTTACGATACCGGATTTTCGCTGGAGCAGGGATTCCGTTTCCGGATCAATTTTCTGATTCAGCAGGGCCTGCCGGGAATGGTTGCGCGTCCGGTGCAGCTCGGCAGCGACTTGTCGTTTGAAAAACTCCAGTTGCCGGGGATTATCCGGGAACTGTCCGATCTTCCCCGCGGGCTGGTTCTGATTGTCGGTTCCGCCGGCAGCGGCAAGTCGACGACGATGGCCGCCATGATCAACCATATCAATAATCACTATGAAAAGCATATTGTCACCATTGAAGATCCGATCGAATATATTCACCAGGATATAAAAAGCCTGATCACCCAGCGCGAAATCGGCGCCGACACCACCTCCTTTTCCGAAGCTTTGACCAATGTCGTCCGCGAAAGCCCGAATGTCATCGTTATCGGTGAAATGCGCGACCTGGTCACCATGCAGACGGCAGTCACCGCCGCGCTGACCGGGCATCTGGTCATTTCCACGGTGCATACGGCGGATACCGTGCAGGCGCTGGAGCGGATCATCAACCATTTCCCGGAGCATCTGCGGCGGCAGGCCGCCGACGATCTGTCCCTGGCGCTGGAAGGAGTCATCGCCCAGCGGCTGGTTCCCCGTGAAGATCAGCCCGGCATGATTCCGGCGGTGGAAATCCTGCGCGCCACTCCGGTAGTCCGTTCGCTGATCGCGGACCGCAATTTTAAAGACCTGGAAACCGCGATCCGCCGCGGCCATGAAGACGGCATGGTCACCTTTGACCGGGCATTGTGCGAAATGCAGAAATCCGGCAGGATCTCGCTTGAGACCGGACGCCTTGCGGCATCCAATCCGGATGAATTTCTGCTGCTGTCAAAAGGCATGGAAAGCGGCATCGAGACTTTCCGCGATCTTTCCAGCAAAGAGGAATCCGATACCGATAAGATCAATATCAAGCGGCTGCTGCATTCCGCAGTCGCCAACAACGCCAGTGATCTGCTGATCAGCGCCGGCTGCCGCCCGACGGTCCGGGTTAATGGCGAACTGGTGCCGATGGACACTGACACCATGACTTCCGCCGACACCAAACGGCTGCTGTTCAGCATTCTTTCGCCAAGACAGCGGGCTGATTTTGAGGAGAACCGGGAAATAGATTTTGCCTTGACCGTGCATCTTAAGCGCAGCGATGCGCCGGAGGATGCCCCGCCAGACCAGTGCCGTTTCCGCGTAAACGGTTTTTACCAGCGCGGCAATGTCGGCACGGCAATCCGCGTTATTCCCCAGACCATACCGACCCCGGAAGACTTGAAGATTCCGGCGGCAGTCGTCGCCCTTACGGATAAAAAACATGGTCTGATTCTGGTCACCGGCCCGACCGGACACGGCAAAAGCACCACCCAGGCCAGTCTGATTGACCGGATCAACTCTAAACATGGATGTCATATCATTACGGTGGAAGACCCGATCGAGTATGTCCACCAGAACCGTAAAGCGGTGATTGAACAGCGCGAAGTTCACGCCGATACTTTAAGTTTTGCCAATGCCTTGAAATATGTCCTGCGCCAGGATCCCGACGTGATACTCGTCGGGGAAATGCGCGATACTGAAACCATTGCGGCGGCGCTGACCGCGGCGGAGACCGGGCATCTGGTCATGGCCACGCTGCACACGAACAATGCCCCCCAGAGCATTGACCGCATCATCGATTCATTTCCCGCTCATCAGCAGAACCAGATACGGCTGCAACTTTCCGGAACGCTGCTGGGAATCATTGCCCAGCGGCTCATCCCGCACAAGGACGGGCGGGGCAGGGTGGCGGCGTTCGAGGTCATGCTCGGCACTCCGGCGGTGCAGTCGCTGATCCGGGAAGGCAAGACCAGTCAACTGCAGTCCGTCATTGAAACCAGCTTCAAGGACGGCATGATCACGATGGAAAAGGCGATGATGGAATTATATAATAAGAATTTGATTTCAAGGGAAAGCGTCAACAGCATGCTGAAGAACTTCAAGCAGGACAAGGCGTATTAAACTGCGGTTCATTTTTTTAAATAACATAAATACTACTGGAGAAAATTATGTACAGAATAGGACAGGGATTTGACGTTCACCGGTTTGTCGCGGACAGGCCGCTGGTCCTCTGCGGGGTGACAATCCCGCATCATGTCGGGCTGCTCGGACACAGCGACGCCGATGTCGCGGTTCATGCGGTAATGGATGCCATGCTGGGGGCGCTGGCCCTGGGCGATATCGGGGAATGGTTCCCGGACAACGATCCGGCATTCAAAAACGCCAACAGCATGGATTTGCTGGTGCAGATCATCGGCGATGAACATTTTTCCACTTATGAGATCATGAACCTGGATATCACGATTATCGCCCAGCGCCCTAAAATCAAACCGTATGTTGATCAGATGAGAACCAATCTCGCCGGAGTGCTGGACTGTGCCCCCGACAGGATTTCCGTCAAAGCCACCACCACCGAAGGCATGGGATTCTGCGGCCGCGAAGAAGGCGTCGCCGCCATGGCCGTAGTTCTCCTGGGAAAATAACAGACGCTCATGGTTTCAATAATGAAAAAACTGTTTTTATTACTATTGTGTTGCAGTTTTACGGCCGTCGCGGTCGAAATTGAGAATGAGGCTTTAATCAAAGAAGCCATTGCCGTCATCGGAGAGTATAAACCGGCTAAAACCGGCGAACGCGTGGAACTGTACCTGAGCGACTATGATGACGATGATAAAGTAACCGGCAGACTCCGCAAATTAGACTCGAACAGGATTGTCCTGGATTTGGACGACGGCACAACCGCCGGATATAAGCAGGATGACGTCTCGTTAAAGTCCAGATGGATCTTTTTTAAAGAGGCATATTATAAACGGCTGGCTGACACCATCTATAAACTGGCTGAAGATAAAAGGCGGCTCGAAGAAGCCAGACTTCAGACAACCGGAGAGGCCGGAACCGCAAACAGCAGAAACATCCCGAGCTGGCGTCAGGTAAATTACAAATATGACGCGGTTGCACCTTATTTCGAGGTTGTTAATTTCCCCGACAAACGCCCTGCCGCTGCTCAGAAAGAAGCGAATAACGGAGTATCCAGTATCGACGCCGTTGTCACCAGGGAAAGCGGCGTTTTCAGGGTCAAGGCAAAAGGGCAGGGCGATAATATTGATGACGCCCTCAAGCAGGCCTTTAAAGACGCAATCCGGAAGGTGGTCGGGGTATATGTTGACAGCTTTGAAATTGTAAAAAACGAAGAAGTCATCGAAGACAGGATCATCACCCACAGCAACGCTTTCATCAAGGACTATTTGAAAACGACCCCGTTCTCCGGCGGCATAATTGAAATAGAAGCAGTCGTCGTCATCGACGATTTTGAGTCGGCCCTGAAAGACAACCGGATCACTTTCAAAGCCAATGTCAGCGGTTATGCCCTTTTTGCTGAAACCTCGACCAAACTGGACGGCTTGAAAGACGCGACAAGCGTTTTTCAGAACATCTTCCAGAATTTTCCGCGTAAAATAACGAAAATATCAGCTTCGGAAGTCAAACTTTACAATGAGGAAAAAGGTCTTTACGTTACAAATATTAAAATCGAAACCGACCCGCGGAAATATCAGGTGTTTGTAAAGGAAACGGAAAAAGCGCTTGACTCAATCTGCAAAGGAAAATGTATTTTTAAAGTTTACTTCAAGGAAGTAACCTACGCCGATGAAAAAGATAAAGTCAAGCAGAGAGAGCTTCAGAAATTAGGTTTCTCTCCAAGATACAGCGCGTTCAGCGGAACCAGATATCATTCCGAGTTAAATTCTCTGCCGGAACTGAAACTCGCAGCAAAACGGGATCCGGCCGCAGCCGCAAGGCTGGACGAATGCAGAAAAAAGCTTCGCGCATACTGGCCGTATTATTGCAATACGCTCATTTTTCAGAAGATCCAGGATTTCTGGAAATCCTATGATTTTGACTGTTCCCCGTTCAGGATAGTCAGAGATATTGATTATGACAAAGGCATTATGACGTTTGTCCTTTATGCGATTCCGGGGACTGTATGTAAAAGCGTTGAGACGATCAACAGGCAGGAACTGCCCGCCGGGGACATGCAGAAAATAGACGCGAGTTTATTCAGACCGGCCGCGCCTTATTACTGGAATGATTTGATTTTAATGGTGGATCTGAAAAACGGCATTGATACCGTCTGGAGTAAAAGG
>CAIJKT010001095.1 GCA_903821255.1 uncultured Lentisphaeria bacterium
ATCACAGGCGTCCATAAAGGCGGCCTTATTGCTGGGATTCCTTATCTTTACCATGGAATAACCCGCCCATGGCACCCAGGTCAGGTTGCCCATATTGGCGGCGTAAGCGACGTTGACCGGACGTAAAGCGGCCTTCCAGCCGGTATAGCCATAACCTGCCATAGAGTTATCGTTCTGGGCCGCCATTGCTTTGGGACAGAGTTTGTTTGCCGGCCAGAAATTATTGGCGGTAGGCTCATTTTGAATTTGCAAAATCTTGAGAAGAGCCTGATTGGAATACCAGCGGGTATTGGTATTGGCGTGAAAAATCGGCACCCAGGAGTCTCTATTTTCATTGGCATATATGATTCCAGCCGTACCCAGTTGCTTAAGCAGATTTATGCATGTGGTCTGGCGGGCTGTTTCACGCGCTTTGTTCAGCGCCGGCAGCAGCATTCCGGCTAAAATCGCAATGATGGCAATCACCACGAGGAGTTCAATGAGTGTGAAATTTGATTTACAGGACCGTGAATTTTGTTTATACATAAGCTACTCCTTCGTGTTACTTTTTTTGGTAAACTCCGTTTTACATAGTTAGATAATATTGCCGGGATTGAAATTTGTCAACCGTCGATGGGGAAATTATTTGATAATTATATGATATAAGATGATAAAGATGATAAAACATGATAAAACAGTAATATTTCCGGCAATTATCATTAACACCTTTAACATTTATTCTGACGGCAGAAAACTTTCTCCAATGAACTGATAACGCGAGATTCAAAAAACATTCTGAAACTCCATCCGGTTTATTTGTTTAACTGTGCATATATTCCACGGGCATTGCCGTGAAGTATTTTCAGGCGCTCCTCCGGTTCTCCCCAGCGGTAGTAGTTGCCGCCGATCATTTCCAGGAACAACTCCCAGAAATCCATCAGTTTGAAGGCGTCTTGATGCCCCTGTTCGTTGCCATAACATAAAGCATCGGTAGCAAACAGAATTTTGTCGTTGAAATACCGTTTTTCATAACCATCGTGACATTTGCGGTCGAGATTTTTAATCAGCCATTCGATATCCTTGCGGTAGCCGCTAAGGTCGTGATAGATATTGGGATAATAATATAAATTCTGCGCGGTCTCCTCCAGCCACGGATAGCCGAGATGTCCGCCGATCAGGATCAAATCCGGAAATGCCGCGGCGATAGTCGCAAGCTGCGCCGGATTCATATTGGCCGGACCGCAGGACAGATTCGGCCCCATTTGGCCGTACGGACATTTTTCCAGCAGGCCTGTATGAAAAAGGATTGGCATGCCCAGCGTGGCGGCGCGTTCGTAAAACGGAAAATATTCCGGCGATGCATACGGTTTTTCGGGACGGTACGCCTTTAGACCAAAAAATCCTTTTCCCTTCAGGCTGTCAATGTCATCCGGCGTCCGGCGCAAATCAAGATAGCCGAACGGGATAAAAAAGCCCGGAAAATCTTTTGCCGCCTGCAGAACTTCCGACTCGGCGGCAAAGGGCCGGGTGGACAGTTCGCAACCGCTGACATCCATCAACCATATCTGCTCCAGGCGTCCGGATGCGGCCACCTTATCGAGATTGCGAGGGTTCCGGCAAAGATGTGCATGTGCATCGATCATCATATTTTACCTCAAATGATGATTGACGGCGCGGTCGCGGTCGCCCGGTCTGTGGCAACAATATAGTTGCGATGATTTCTGATATGAGTGACAGGATAATCATCGCCGGGTACGCCCAGCGCGGCAATCCGCAGCACAGTATTGGCCCAATCCATGTCCGCATATTCGTTACGGGTCATTAAGAGCATTTTCCGGGCGCCAAGACACTGTTTCATTCCCAGGGTAATGGCGCGGCGGGGAAAGTTGATCAGGTTGCCGCCGAGGCTGTGGCGCACCGCATCAACAGTACGGGTAAAATCATTGATGGTAAGAATGCGCGGATCGGTGTCCTTGACACCCGCTTCCGGTTCGTTGAACGCAACATGCCCGTGAATTCCGATACCGCCGTAACATACTTCGATGCCGCCGGCGGCGGCAATCATTTCAGGCAGTTTGTCCAGATTTTCCGGCGTCGGAAAAATCCTTTGTCCTTCCGGCATCAGCAATTCTTTATCGACCAGATTGAAAAACAAGCCATTGATTTGTCCGCGAAAACTCAGCGGATGAGCGGATGAGATAAGTTTATCGTCATCATCGCAATATTCGTCCATAAAAAAGAACCAGCAATTTTTCAAACTGATCCGTTCTTTATTGATTTTTGCAGCCATCAGCTTATAGGGCTGCGTGGGGCCAACCGGCATGATAAACGCTGCCGGGCCTTTTTGCGTAACGCTTTTACGAAATTCCGTCACCATCTGTTCCGCCAGATAATCATAAAGCTCATCAAGGGTCTCTTTTACCACCAGATGTCCTTTGCTTTCAGCCACCAGTTCCTCTACGGACAGTTTGAAAATACTTCTGATTTCCTCACTTCGATTAATACCGGTATTTATCTGTTTCATGTTGAAAAAAATCCTTTATTATGGTAAATTTGTTGAATGCTATGAATATTATAGTTGACATAGTTAAGCTTGACAATATGTTTTTTGATGTATTGATTATACTATTGTAGCACAATCAACGGAGATGATGTGATGAGACGGATTATCAGCAGAACAGACCCGAACAAACTGCCGCCGCTGCCATTGCCGCTTTATGTCAGGTCAGTCGGATATAACGAGGCGGAAAATGCATGGACTGAGTTCTTTCCCGCCGAAACCAAGAAATTTGTACAAATATTCTGGGGGGTAAGAGGTGAAGGAGAATTCCGCATCGGGGATTCCAGCTATGTGCTTCATTGCAACGAGGTCATCTATCATCTCCCCGGCGAAGATCATTTTCATAAATCACAGAGTCCTGTATGGGCCTATCACTGGTTTACTCTGGACGGACCTCTGGCGGTTGAATTTATCCAGGGATTTGGATATTCGCGCGAGGTGATGCCGGCCGGCCGGTGTCCTGTCGATCTCTTTCTTCAACTTGAGACACTGATGCGGGAGATGAGTCCCTACAGCCAGCGTAAAATGTTGAGTGTAGCCGTGGATATTCTTGCTTTGGCCGGAAGCAGAGACGACTCGAAAAATTCATGCGGCCAGGTAGTAAGTCACTTCATTGAACTTGTCCAGGAGAATTATTCGAACCCGTCAGTAAATATCAATGAACTGTCCGACCAGCTGAAAATTCATCGTACGACGTTGACCCGTCTCTTTAAAAAGCGGATGCTTGTTTCGCCGGGAGAATATCTGATGCAATTGCGGCTTCAAAGGGCATTATCGCTCTTGCGCGAAACGGATTATCCGGTTTATGAAATCGGAGAAATGGTCGGAATTCCGCACCGCGGCTATTTTTGCCGCCTGATACGCCGCACGGTCGGCGTAAGTCCCGGCGTTTACCGTGAGCAGCTTTCCATGATATGATTATCCATCATCTGCTGCTGACAATCCGACGGCATAAAGCAGCCAGAGACGCCGCCGGCTTGCTGTCGCAGAAGATAGCATCGAAATCCTGCAGACCGGCAAATTTAAACAGCCCGGTACGACCGAATTTAGTGCTGTCGATTAACAAGTATTTGCGGCATGCCAGTTTCATCGCTTTTTCCAGAAATTCAGCATGGTTCTCGTGATAAGTGGTTACCCCCTCGCCGGTAGCGCCCACGGCAGAGATAAATGCCTTGTCGATTTGCAGCCACTGCAAGCCTTCAACCGCGCTTTTGCCTAAAAACGAATTAAGCTGACAATTGTAATTACCGCCCAGGCCCACTAACACGAAATGCGGCGGAAACAAACTGAATTCCTGGATGATATGGACTGAATTGGTAATGATTGTGAGATTCGACAGCGATAATTCCCTGATCCTTCTGGACAGATAAAGCACAGTCGTCGAGGAATCCAGAAAAATAATATCACCATCTTCAATGTAGGATTGAGCCAATTCTGCAATCACCGTTTTTCTGCCGGTTTCCTTGTTTATCCTTGCCGAAAAAGGGGAATCAATGGTCGTGGCTGCGTCTTTAGCCGGCATCAGCGCCGCACCGCCGTGGACCTTCTGAATCAGCTTTTTTCTGGTCAGTGCGGCGATATCCCGATGGATTGTGGCCGGTGACACATTGAAGTGCTTCATCAGTTCGTCCATTGAGCAGTATTTCCGCTCTTTCAGATAATCGATTATTTCAAGTGAACGCAGCGTTTTCATCATAAACCTTTGGTTAATAAAAATGAAGAAAAATTCTAATCACTCTGAAAATCTTCCACCAGTCGTTCTTCATTATTTAATTCATAATTAAGAATAAATGGATTAATGATAATTGTCAAGAAATATTGTCATTTATATCATATTTTATCATTTAATTATCAAATTATTCCATTTTTATGGTTGACAGATTTCAATTTCGGCAATATTATTTAATCATGCAAACGGAGTTTATCAAGAAAAATGAACAAGTCATACGATCTTATCGGGCTCGGGTACTGCGGTTTGGATCATTTATGTCTGGTGCCGCGCATCCCGGTGGATGACAAAGTCGAAGCGCCGGTCTCTCTCACTCAAGGCGGCGGCCCGGCAGCCACGGCAACTTATGCGGCGGCGAAACTG
Organism: uncultured Lentisphaeria bacterium; assembly: GCA_903821255.1. The sequence continues at coordinate 4,632 of CAIJKT010001095.1, forward strand.
GGAGCCAAGACCGCGTTTATCGGCGCGACCGGCGATGACGACCGTGGTCTGGCCATTATGGACGGGCTGCGCAACGGTGGCGTGGATATTGCTGCGATGGTCACGCGATCCGGCGTGGAATCTCCGGCTGCGTTCTGCTGGACAGAGGAACCGACCGGACACCGGAGCATTGTCTGGACGCGCGGCGGCGTCAAGCCACTCTTGCCAGAAGAAATCAATTTCGAGATAATCAAAAGCACCCGGTTGCTGCATCTTGACGGCCACCAGACGGCGGCGGCGGTCTGCGCGGCGGAAATCGCGTGTGCCAATAACATAACCGTCGCGATTGATGCTGGAACTGTCGTTCCCGGCATCGAGCGACTGCTGGCGTTGTCTGGCATTATCATTGCTTCGGAAAAATTTGCGGAAAGATTCACCGGCGAGACCAACCCGGAGACCGCGGTCAGGAAACTCTTCCATAACAACTGCCTGTTCACTGCTGTAACGCTGGGGTCCAATGGCAGTATAGGTTTTGACGGTAAGATGCTTTATAAACAGCCGTCGTTTCCAGTGAAGGTGGTCGATACCACCGGAGCCGGCGATGTATTTCACGGCGCATTCGCGTATCGTTATTTAAACGGCGGCGACTGGACCGGATGCCTCCGGTTTGCGGCGGCGGTGGCAGCCTTAAAATGTACTCAATTAGGCGGACGCACCGGTATTCCGTCCTTGTCCGAAGCTGAAAATTTCATGAAAAACAAAGGATGCTGAGTATGAAAAGTTACCCGGATTATTTTAAGCGGCATATAATTTCTCTGGATGGGATTTGGGAGTTTGCCTGGCTCGGCGGTGAGACAGACTGGAGTAAACTCGATCCGGACGGCATTCTTTTTTGCGAATTAATGCCGGTTCCTGGAGTTTTTGACCTTGATCTGGAACGCCCCGGTCATCACGGCGCGGGAATCTACCGGAAAAAAATCCGGCTGATACCCCGCAGTGAACGGCTGAAGCTGAAAATTAATGGCATGGGCCTGCTCGGCAAAATATGGTTTGACGGCCGGTTCATCGCGGAATACAATCTGCCTTACTCAGGCATGGAATATGACCTGCCGGTGACGGAGCGGCGGGACGAACATGAGCTGATTATCGCAATTGACAACCGTTTCAGCAATGACCCTGCATTGATTTTTCAATCCGGGTACGATTTCTACGGATTTGGCGGCATCTATCGCAGCGTGGAGCTGCACCGGTTGCCGTCGTGCAGTATCGACCGGGTAAAAGTAACTCCCATGGATATCAACACGGGAACAATACGGCTGGATATCAGACTTGACGGCAGGATTCCGGCGGAATGCACTTACAGTATCGGGTTCGACGGCGGTACACGGCGACAGTTTACAGCGGCTCCGGTTGACGGACATATCATCCATGAGGACGTGGTTCCCGAGTTTAAAGTCTGGTCGCCGGAAACTCCGCATCTGCATACGGTGGAAGTTGACATCGGCGATGATGCGGTATGTGAACGCTTCGGGATGCGTACTGTTCGCGCCGAAAGCGGCAGGATTATGCTGAACGGCAGTCCGCTGCGGCTGCGCGGCTTTAACCGCCATGAATCACACCCGCAGTTCGGTCCGGTTCAACCGCTGCAACTGATGATCGAGGATTTGCAGTGGCTGAAGAAAATGAATTGTAACTTTATCCGCTGTGTTCACTATCCTCAGGACCAGCGTTTCCTTGACCTTTGCGACCAGTTCGGTTTTCTGGTGTGGGAGGAGAGCCTGGGATGGGGCAATAAGGAAACACAGCTCACCAATCCGGAGTTCATCGCGAAGCAGGAAATACAAACCGTTAGAATGGTTCAGAACAGTTGCAACCACCCTTCGATTATTATCTGGGGATTTCTCAATGAAGCGGAATCCAACATTCAAGCGGCACGTCCGTTATTTCAGCGCCTCACATCGCTGCTGCGCGAAGCAGACGGCTCCCGGTTGATCTCCTTTGCCTCATGCCGTGGAACGACTGACTGCTGTCTGGATTTTGTCGATGTGATTTCCATGAACTTGTACCCGGGATGGTTCGGCAACAGCAACAGCAATAAACATCCGAACTCCTGTATTGCCCCGGACATAAAGCAGCTCGTGCAATTTGCCGGCCGCGACGATCTGCGGGATAAACCGATGATCATCAGCGAAATCGGCATCTGCGCCCTGTATGGCTGTCATGACCTGGCCGGGTCGCAATGGACTGAAGAATTCCAGCGGGATTATATGGCCGAAGCCGTCCGGGCAGTTTTTGCCGAACCGAGAATCAGCGGTATTGCCTTGTGGCAGATGTTCGACGCCCGTTCATTCGGTCCTGAAGGCCCGGATATTCGCGGCAAACCGCGCGGTTACAATTGTGCCGGAGTTCTGGATGAATACCGTCGTCCAAAGCTTTCCGCCATGGCGGTGGGCGGCTTGTTCGGTAAACTCTGAATAATCATTCTGACAGGAGAAATTATGATAAAGCTGAAAGTTGGATATTTGTCGCTGGTAAAAGGCAGTTGGATTAATGACCGGCTGGAAGGGCAGCGGCAGCAAACCTTGAATGAATTGGCAAAATTAGATGCGGAAATCGTTGATTGCGGTCTGCTGATTCAGAGCGAAGTCGAAGCGGAAGCGGTTTATCGCAAATTCGCGGCGGCGCAGGTCGATGTGATCCTGGCTCATTTTATTACTTTTTCGCTGGGTTCAATCGTGCCGGGCATGGCGGTGAAGTTGCGCAAACCGGTCATTTTCTGGTCGGAACCGGAACCGCCGATGACCGGCGGACGGATCGCCGCCAATAGTTTCTGCGCCACCAACATGAATGCTCATGCATTGTGGAAGATGGGGCTCAAATATAATCTGGTTTACGGCACGGCCCAAACGGCATTGCCGGAGCTGGCGCGGCAGTTCAAGGTGATTGACTGCATCAAAAAGCTCCAGGATGTTCGTATCGGTTCGCTTGGCGGCCGGGTTCCCGGCTTCTACACTTCTGATTTCAACGAACTGGGAATGCGCGGGAAATTCGGCGCTGAAGTCGAAGTCATCACGCTGCTGGAGCTTGTCAACGTGGCCGGATCAATCAAGGGTGAAGAACTTGCCGCCGCAGTCAAGGAAGTCAAGGGTAAAAGCAAATGCCTGGTTTCCGATGACGAACTGAATAAAGGCGCGGCGCTGTTCGCCGCATTCCGGAGACTGACCGGAAAATACCGTCTGGACGCCTGGACCGCCCGCTGCTGGCCGGAATTCAGTGAAATCTACGGTATCGGTATTTGTCATATTCTCGGCTGCATGACCAGCAGCGGAGTTCCGGTCGCCTGTGAAGGCGATGTCTACGGCGCGCTGGCAATGCTCACAGTCAAAGCATTGAGCGGTTCGGATGCCTTCTTCTGCGATCTGATTTCGTTCGATCAGCAGGGTGATGCCGGTTTGTTCTGGCATTGCGGCGCCGCCCCGGTATCGCTGTGCAAGCCGGGCTGCACGCCGGAATTGCGTAAGCATTCGATCATTGACGGCGGCGACAAAAAAGGCATCGCCGTGGAATTTCCGCTCAAGCCGGGCCCGGTGACGGTAATGCGTATCGGCGACACCCGTGACGGCAAAGGCTACCGGCTGCTGTCGATCAGCGGCGAAGGTATTGAAACCGGACAGATGCTTCACGGGACACCGTTGAAAGTGCGCTTTAAACGTCCAGCGGCGGAACTGATTGAAAAGCTGGTGGACAGCGGATTCGAGCATCATTACGTGTTATGTCATGGTGACATTGTCAAGGAACTCCGTCAGTTTGCCAAACTGCTCGATCTTGAATTGATCGAGTTATAATTAAGGATTTTTGATTATGGAATATCTGAAGCATTACCAGCCGAAGAGCGGTTTTACCAGGATTTCGACCATCGGCGACGGCGATCTAAAACGCACAGAGTTCGGCATTGTTAATCTGAAAAAAGGGGAAGAATTCAACGGCAAAACCGGCAGAAGCGAGGTGGCATTGATCGTCCTCGGCGGTAAATGCGCGGTGACCGGCAAAGATTTTGAATTCAAAAAAGTCGGAGCCCGCAAAGATGTTTTTTCCGGCAAACCCCATACAGTTTACATCCCCTGCTGCAATGCCTATAAAATCACCGCGACGACTGACGTCGAGATTGCCTGGACCGCATCGCCGTCAACCTTGAAAACCCAATCTTATGTAATTAGTCCGGAACAGGTGAAGGAAGTTCATCTCGGCAAAGAGAATTATCAGCGCGACGCCTATTTGATGCTTACCGACGCTTTTCAGTCGCAGCACCTTTTTATCGGCGAAGCCTTTGTGCCGTCCGGCAATCACGCCAGTTATCCGCCGCACCGTCACGATTTCGACAATCTGCCGGTTGAGGTAGATATGGAAGAAGTGTATTTCTTCCGTTTCAATCCGGCGCAGGGCTACGGCATTCAGAAGATTTACACCGATGACCGCGGCATTGATTATACCTGCACCGTGCGGCAGAATGACACCACGCTGATTCCAGGCGGTTATCATCCGGTAATCAACGCTCCCGGCTACACCATGTATTACCTGTGGAT
>CAIJKT010001096.1 GCA_903821255.1 uncultured Lentisphaeria bacterium
AGATGCGGCGCTTTGGCCAGGTCCAGGATCACCGGCCGGCCGGAAACATCTTTGCCGAGTACGATCGGCACTTCATATTTGGAGTTTTTCCACTGGTCGCTTTCCATGATGGTGCGCATGAATACGGCATCCGCGATGGTATTCGGCACTTCGACGCCGACCGCGTTGCGTCCGGGAATCGGCGCCAGGATGCGGATGCTCTCGGCCTCCAGTTCCATGGCGATATTGCCCTCGATATTGGCGACTTTGTCAACTTTCACCCCGGGGGCGAGCGAAACTTCAAACCGGGTCACGCGGGGGCCGGTAATGGTGCCGGTAACCTGGCCTTCGACGTTGAAACTTTCCAGTGTCTTCTGGAGTATTTGTTTGCATCTTTCGATATTGCCGGCGTTTTCACCGGATGATTCTTTACCTTTAGCTAACAGGAAAACCGATGGCAGCTCATATTCGCTCTGGCTTTTCCTGCGCACCGGAACCGGAGAATGCTTATGCTCTTCTTCCGCTTCTTCGGCTTTATCTATTTTTTCAATTTTCGGCAGGCGTTCCTCCGCCACGGGAGCTGCAACCGGCTCCGCCTTGACCGGCTCTTCCTTCTTTTCAGCTTTAATTGAATCAGTTTTGGATTCCAGCGACTGCCGGCGCAATTCCAGCAGGGCCAGTTCCGCAGCTTCCTTGTCTTTTTCCTCTTTCTGCAACTTTGCCGCCTTTATATCATTACTATTACCACTATCTTCCAGTTCGTCACGCTCCTCCCGTTCATCATAAGGCGATGTATTGAGCGAGAACACCCACCGTATTGCAGGCTGCCAGTCGGCAAACCAGATCAGCACCAGGCCGGCCAGCACAAAGACCGACGCGGCAATAATTGTTCCAATAGTACCGATGAATCTGCGGACGTATCCAGCCGGAATGCCGGAAGATTCAGAGGCCGGGGCCGCCAGCACCTGGCCGATCACCCCGCCGGAAAGCGCGGAATTCGGAATATCCCTGCGCCCGATGCCCAGCGCTTCAGTCTGTTCGGTAAATGTTTGCGGATGAATGGCGAAAAGCACGGTAATTCCCAGGATCAGCAGCAGCAGCATGCCGGAATAGCCGCGGCGCGAAGTCGGCAGCGGCAGCAGCGAACGCAGCGCGCAGGCCACCAGAATGAATACAATCGGGTATGCCGCCAGCCCGAACATGTACAACAGCGCACAGGACAGTCTGGCTCCTACCTCGCCGATCCAGTTTGACACCGGCGAATCGCTCCCCCCCTGAATTACCGCAAAATCGGAAGGGTTGTGGGAAAACAGCGCCAGCAGTATAAACAGCGCCGCGATTATATAAAAACAGTATCTTAATTTGAAAACGTTGACTGCCGCTTCCGGCTGTTTAACGGTTTCCCTGGTTATTCTTGCCATCTTATTTCTCTTATATTTTTACTGAAATTTTTATCTTTTGTCTATAAAAACTAAGGGTGTAATATATATTCCTGGCATTCAAATACAATACCGCAAGATATCCTTTCCATTCTAAAATTCCGCATATTTGCGAGCCTTGCATATAATTGATTTGGAAAAAAACGAAATTACAGTATTGTTATTTCCAATCAATGAGACATCAAACAGGAAAATATTTTATGCTGAAAAAAATCAAAGTTTTTTTGACCGATGAAGTCTGGAGGATAAATCTCAACGAACTGGACTTTGTCAAAGCAGTAATGATAAAGTCAATCCGGGTTTTAATCCTGGCGGTAAAGGATTTTACGGAAGATCATTGTCAGTTGCGCGCGTCCGCATTGACTTTCTATACCGTATTTTCCATCGTTCCGATCGCCGCGCTGATATTCGGCATCGCCAAAGGGTTCGGGCTGGAGGAGACGCTAAAGGCGCAGTTATGCCAGTATTTGTCCGAGTACCCCGGCCTGGTGGATAAAGTTTACGCACACGCCGAAGCAATGCTGCATGAAGCTAAGGGCGGCATGGTAGCCGGCATCGGCGTAGTTTTCCTGTTCTGGACGGTAATGAAAGTTATCGGCAATATCGAAACGTCATTCAATCATATCTGGGGGGTGAAAAAAGGACGCTCCATATGGCGGAAGGTCAGCGATTATATGCTGATGGTCGTTGCCTGTCCGATTCTGATCATTGCGTCCGGCAGCGCTACCGTGCTGCTGAGTTCGCGTCTCTCCAGTTTTATTGACAATAATATTTCATTTCTGCGCGGAGTCAGCAGTCCCGCCATCTTGAAACTGCTGCCGATGGTGACTGCATGGCTGCTGTTCTCCTTCATCTATGCATTTATGCCCAATACCAAAGTCAAATGGAAATCAGCCGTGATTGCAGGGATTATCGGCGGAACTGTCTATCAGGTTGTCCAGGAGGGCTATATCTTCCTGCAAGTTATGCTTTTCACCAAATACAATTCCATATATGGCGGACTGGCTGTGCTGCCGCTGTTCCTCATCTGGCTGCAGTTGAGCTGGCTTATCGTGCTGTTTGGCGCGGAAATCTCATTTGCCCATCAGAACCTGGAGTCGTATGAATATGAACCGCATGCGCTGGATATCAGCTATAACCTGAAGAAACAGTTGACCGTCCAGATCGCGATGATGATCGTCAAGGCTTACCAGCAGGAGTTAAAACCGCCAACTGACATTGAACTGGCGCATCAATCCGGCATTCCCGTCCGGCAGGTGCGGGATATCCTGTTCCATCTGCTGGAAAGCGGCGTGATCGCTAAAAACAGTGAAAGCATTTCAGGAGAAGCAGGTTACATGCCGGCGATTCCGGGAGAAAAGCTGACTATTCAATATGTGCTGGAAAAAATTGAGAATTGCGGAAAATGCGAATTCCCGCTACCCGCCACCGACGAATTCCACAGGCTGGCCGCTTCATTCAAATCACTGGAGGACACGGTGCGTCAATCTCCCGACAATAAACTTTTGAAAGAGATCTGACCTGATGAAATATGACTGCGTGATTATCGGAGCCGGCCTTTCCGGACTGGCCGCCGGCATCCGGCTGGCGCATTACAATAAAAAAGTGTGCATCTGCGAACAGCATTCCCGTATCGGCGGACTTAACTCATACTATACCAGAGGCGGACACGCGCTGGAAACCGGACTGCATGCCATGACCAATTTTGCCGGACGCGGCGCGGCGAAATCGCAGCCGCTGCTGAAACTGCTCCGGCAGTTGCGCATTCCTTACGAGGCGATCCAGCCGCGTGAACAGAATTTTTCGGAAATAAGGTTTCCCGGCAAAACTTTGCGTTTCGACAATAGTTTTGCCACTTTCGAGTCTTCGGTCGCGGAAAACTTTCCGGAGCAGACGGATAATTTCCGCCGTCTGGATAATGATATCATGGCCTGGGATGAAGTAAATCTCAGCAATCCGTTCCTGTCGGCCAGAGCGCGTGTGACCAGTTTCATCAGTGATCCGATGCTGACCGACATGCTGTTCTGTCCGCTGATGTACTACGGCAGCGCCATTGAAGACGACATGGACTACTCCCAGTTCGCCATCATGTACAAAAGTATCTTCAAAGA
>CAIJKT010001097.1 GCA_903821255.1 uncultured Lentisphaeria bacterium
CGGCAAAGCCGAAAGTGCCCCCGAGACACCAGTAGAAAGTACCAATTATTTTTGAACGATTCCTAAGAATCTTTAAATATTGCAAATTGGACTTTTCAAGACATGACAAAATCCTCAGCCATACTTATGATCTCCATAATCACGGGAATGACGGCTTTCGCCGATGTCCCGCCAATCCCCCGGCTGGAACGCGGTTCCGCCGCCTGTTCAACCGTCAACGGGACATCCTACCGCTGCCTGCTGCTCTCCGGCAATATGGCGCCGTCTTTCGAAATCAAGGCTGGAAACAAGTGGATTCCGGCGATCAGTAACTCAAAAATGATCGTCTGGGGCGACTCCTGGTCAAGACTGTTTGAAAGCAATTTAACATCAGTAAAGCCGTTAATGGAGGAAAAGCCTGACGGGCTGTATGTGAGCTTCACCGAAAACAACAACGTGGCCGAGTGCAAAACGCTTTATGTTTTCAAGCCGGGAAGCGCGGACCTTTCCTATACGCTAAAATTTAAAAAGGACATTGTCAAAGTCCGGCGTGCCACTGCCGAAATCAACCCGGAATGGACTCTTGCCGCCGGATCAACGCTTTCATGCACCCGACAGGATGCCAGCACCAAGTCCATCAAAATTCCCGGCGCATCCACCGCAAACGCCAAATATGAGATGCTTCTTTCCGGAGCCGTCGCTTCGGCGGGGATCGGCGACATCAGAGACTTAGCCGGCGCCGGAATAGTAATCAGCGGGCCTTTCGATGCCAGTTTCGAGCAGACCGGCAGCCTTCTGCGCTGGCATGCCGGGACAGTCTGCAATCCGGTCAGGGATTTTAAAGCAGGGGAAACCATGACCGTCAAGTTGACGCTGGCCTTTATTCCGGGTGCGGCAATGACGCAAAATATTCTCAAAACCGATATCGCGGTTGATGCCGGCAAACCTTCCTGCCGGATCAGCCCTTACGTTTTCGGAATCCAGATGGGAGCTATCGGCTTCGGCAGCAGGACTAAGAATTTGCGCCATCCCTACCAGAACAATTTCAAATTTGACGGCGAAGCCAGGCAATACGCGACAGACAGCGGAGTAAGTTTCTTCCGTGCATATCTTCATACCTTGTATGATGTTCTTGGCGGCAGCGGTTCCAGTACTCAGCAGGACCCCGTTTGCACAAGCGAAGGCGCCCCCTGCGACTATACCCGGGCTGATTCCTTCGTGGAAGGGTTGCGCGACGCCGGAATTGAACTGGTGCCGTGCGCCGCGCTCTACTGTCCGCCCTGGCTGTCCACCCGGCGCCCTAGCGAAAAATACAGCGGACTGTGGATGATCCACCGGGCGCCGCCGAAAGACAACGCGAAATGGGCCGCCATCATTGCCGGGTTAGTCCGGCACTGGAATATTGAAAAGCGCTGGGGCATCAAACTGTGGATGCTGGGCAACGAACCTGACGACCACGTCCGTTACTGGGTCGGCGGCACCATGCCGGAATTCATTGATTACTTCAAAACCGCCAGCATGGCGATGAAAGCCGTTGACCCGTCCATCCGGATCGCCGCGCCTGACCTGGCAAATCTTTACGCCAAAGCCTGGCCCGACAATAAACTCCTGTGGAAGGATGAATTCGTCAAAGCCTGCAAAAATGATCTGGACAGTTTCGCCTTCAACTGCTACAGCATTGACAACTTCACCGGACATGTCAAAGACGCCCGCGCAACACTGGCGGTAAACGGAGTCTCTGATAAAAGCATTTTTCTAGGCGAATATAACATCACCCCCGGCAATTACGACAACCCGGGCGTGTTCAACTTCACCGGGGCGGCATTCCTGGCGCGCAGCATGAAAAGCATTATTGAAAACGGAGTGGACCGCGCCTCGTTCTACAGTTGGGACCAGCCGGAACTGGGTCTGCTGGAATACGGCAGCGACGGACGGCTAATTCCCCGCCCGACCTACCATGCGTTCAAAATGCATGCCGCACTCGGACGTTTAAAAAACGGCACGGTACTTCAGAATAGCTGTGACAGCGATAAATTAGCCATATTGTCCTGCCGCCATGACGACGGTCGCGGCTATACGGTTATCATCACTTCCGACAACCAGATTATTGACAAAATTCAAGCCGTGCTTAAATTTAAAGATGCGCCCGGAGAATTCACCGTAAAAGAGTACCGGCTGATTCCCGATGCCCAACTCGCTGAACTGCCGTTAAAAACAGTACAGTCGCTGGAAACACCGATGCACCTGGAACTGCCGCCGCGTTCAATCACGTTAATGGTATTCAGAACAAAATAATCACCGGAGAACGCTATGTGTTTAAAAATTAAAGTTTTAACTTTCCTGACCTTTATTTTTTCCGCCATTGCCGGTTATGCCGGAGCAACGGACAGATATTGGGATTTTGAAAACGGACAGGATGACTGGGTCGCCTGGGGGGTGCCAGGCGAAATGAAGCCTGAAATCATCAGCCGGATTGTCAGCATCAGTCAGGAACTGCCGCATCAGGGGCGGCAATGCCTCATGGTCAGGGATGAACTTGACAATCTGAATCCTTATGTGTCGCTGGCAAAACCGGTAATGGTCGAGCCGGGCAAAAAATATGTGTTCAGAGGCTGGGTCCGCAGCAACGACAAAGATCACGCCACGGCGGAGGCAGGAGTCGCGGCGGAAGCCGACGGTAAACATATTGGCTGGATCGTTGTCACAAAAATATCACTGACGGAAGAATGGCAGGAGTTTGTCGTGATTATTGACAAGATTCCGCCTGAAACCAAACTGCTGCGCCCGGCGGCGTTTGTATTTGCCTCGCCTGAACGGTATGAAAGTTCGCGCAAAGGAACTATTTATCTGGACGATC
>CAIJKT010001098.1 GCA_903821255.1 uncultured Lentisphaeria bacterium
GGAATTGATAAAAGAAATTATTGCATTGAACAAGAAAATCGAAGACGACAAGGCCGCCCGGCAGGAAGAATTGAATAAGCTGGTCAATGTCATTGCCGAACAGACGACGAAAGTTATCAACGATACTGTCGCCGCCAACGTTTCTGTTCCCGCCGGAGCCGGGCCGTTCGTGAAATATACCGTGGAAGCGGGTGATTCTTTGAATACCATCGCCAAGTCGCATAAAGTCAAAACTGATGAGATCAGGAAAGCCAACCGGATGAAGAATGATACCATCCGCGCCGGACAGGTACTGTATATCCCGAAAAAAGATTGAATATAAGCATACGCTGAAAAGAAAGGATCGCCGGCAGCATGGCAGATAACGAACCTCGTCCAGCCAGCATCTTCCCATTCGCCGGAATGGCTTTCTGCAGTACGTTTAATGCTTTCGCGTTCATGTATTTTCTTACAATTGACGATTCATCATTCTTGCCCTTAGCTTTGTTGGGATGTTATTTTACGCCTTTCTTGCTATTACCTGGATTTATTAGTTTTTTAAATATTCGGATTACCTGCAAAAAATTTATTGTCAAAGCAAAGCTATTTGAAGTCTTTGTCTTTATTTTTTTATTCAGTTGCTGTAGTGGTATTTTTAATGGAGGGATATTTTCAATCTTTCTTTCGATATTTCTATTGGGTCTGGAAAATGCGTTTTGTTCTGTGGCAATTAAAGGGCTGATTCCAGATATTTTTCCAAGATCGGAATATCCAAATATTGCCGGGTTGCTTGTGGGCGTAATTTTCACTGCTGTAGGGATTGGTTCAATTACATGGCTCTGTGCTATGAAAAACCCGATATATCTTGCATACGCGTGGACTGCAATCGCGATAATTGGTCTTCTTTGTGCAATCGCAATTCCACACGAAAAACATATTTGCAGCAGTTTCTTGAATGAGAAATCCAAGTACCGCATGGTTACGATAATTGTTCTTGCCGAAGCATGTATTATCGGTACTTTGCTGTTTTCTCAAGTATTTGCTCGGATAATTTCTCGTGATGAAGGAATTATTGCGCTTTTTACTTTAATTGCTCAAATATTGGGAATGTGCATAGGATGTTTCGTGGCAACCCGTCTTTCGCGCAGCCATGTTGAGTTGGGATTAGTTCCTCTCGGTTTGGTGGGCATAATTGTTTTTTCAATACTTATCTGGACATACAATGGGACTGATGTTTTGCTGTTCTCTGCATTATTATGGGCATCTGCCGGACTGGCGTTGACTCCGGTTAGAGCATATCAGATGCGGTTTATACTCGCTGCTGGACGAAATCGCTTTTTTGCCACTCAACACATGTTAATTGGCATAATGATTTTTTTAGTTATTGGCGTGTTATTATTAGTAAAGTTGGAATATTGTTTTTGGAGTGTTATATCTGTAGCTTTTATATTTGCGTTTGTGGTATTCTGGCGGGAGCCGCGGTTTCTGTGGCGGCTGGCGGGACTGGCTCTGTCACATACGCTGCTGCGGGTGCGGACTTACGGGGAGGAGAATATTCCGGAGGATGGGCCGGCGCTGCTGGTGGCCAACCATGTTTCCTTTGTTGACGCGCTGCTGATTTCGCTCTGCACGTCAAGGCCGGTGCATTTTATGATGCATGAAACCTTCTACCGCTACCCGCTGCTGTACCCGTTTGTCAAATGGGCGGGATTCATCGAAGTTCCGGCGGCCAGGCCTAAACAGTTGCATCAGCTTTTCCTGAAGACGCATGAGCTGCTGCGCAAAGGCGAAATCGTCTGTGTTTTCCCGGAAGGCGGAATCACGCACAACGGAATCATGATGAACTTCCGGAAAGGCATTTCTTCAATGATTCCTCCTGACCTGGAAGTGCCGGTGATCCCGGTGCGGCTGGGGGCGCTCTGGGGCAGTATTTTCACCCATTATTACGGCAGGGTAAAATTGCGGATACCGCCCGTGCTGCGGCATCCCGCCTCAATAACAATCGGCAGGCCAATGAGCAAAGACCTTTCCGGCTACGAGATCCGCCTGGTGCTGTCGGAACTGGCCGCCGAAACGGAGTGCATTCCTGACGGCAAGGAGCGTCCGCTGCACAGCCAGTTCGCGTGGCAGGCGAAGCGGCATCCGTTCCGCAAGCTGATCAAGGAATTCAATGGCACGGAACAGAAGGACTTCAGCAATTTCCCGCTGTTCGTGAAAGCCGTGCTGCTGAGCCGCGAAATCCGCCGGCTTGTTCCGGCGGAAGATAAATATGTCGGGGTGATGCTGCCCAACTGCGCGGCCGCAGCGGTTTCCGTCCTGGCGGTGATGATGGCCGACAAAGTTCCGGCTCTCCTGAATTTCACCGCGTCCCGCGAATCCGGCCGCCTCGCCGTCGAACAGGCCGGGCTGCACTGCATCCTGACCAGTAAAATATTTTTAAGCAGGCTGAAAATGGAGCCTTTCCCGCAGATGGTATTCCTGGAGGAAATTGCCCCGAAAATCACAAAGGCAAAGAAGATTCAGGCATTGCTGGCGGCGCTGCTGATACCGCGCATAATATTGATGAAGATGATTTCGCCAGTCAGTTATCGCGATGTCCACCGCACCGGAGTGGTGATTTTTTCCAGCGGGTCCACCGGCATTCCGAAAGGGATCATGCTGTCGCATCACAACATCAACAGCGATCTGTTTTCGTTCATCCGCATCATGAACTGGCGGAAATCGGATAAGATTGTCGGCAATCTGCCGGTATTTCATTCCTTCGGATTGACGGTCTGCCTGTGGCTGCCGATCGTTTACAGCGCGGAAGTGGTTTACATTCCCAATCCGCTGGACGCGCAGGCCGTCGGCCAGGCTATCCGCAACAATAAACTGACGGCGCTGATGGCGACTCCGGGATTTCTGCAAACCTACATGCGCCGCTGCGGGGCAAAGGACTTTGCCTCCCTCCGGCTGGTAGTCAGCGGCGCGGAAAAGCTGCGCAACGACATTGCCGACAAGTTCCAGGAAATGACCGGCCTGGCCGTTGCCGAAGGCTACGGCTGTTCCGAACTGTCACCGGTGGTTTCGATCAATGTCGCCAATTCGGTTCTTGACCTGGGTACGAGCGTCGGCAAACGGGGGAGCATCGGCACGGCGATGCCCGGTATTTGCGCCAAGATCGTTGACCCGGAGACATTCGAACTGAAACCGCCGGATACGGACGGATTGCTTGTCGTCAAAGGACCGACGGTGATGCAGGGTTATCTTAACGACCCGGTAAAAACTGCCGAGGTTATCCGGGACGGCTGGTATCTTACCGGCGACATTGCGCATATGAACGACCGGGGTTATATTACTATTACCGGCCGGCTCTCCAGGTTCAGCAAGATTGGCGGGGAGATGGTGCCGCATGAACTGGTGGAGAAAGAGATTAATGAGATAATCCGCTCCGAAACGCGCTGTATTGCCGTATGCGGTGCGGAAGACGTTAAGAAAGGCGAGAAGCTCGTAGTCATTTATTCGGATCAGACTGTTGATCCGCAAAATATTGCCAGGGCGTTGAGGTTGCGCAATTTGCCTAATCTGTGGATTCCGCGTCCGGAGAATTTTTACTATATTCAGGAAATTCCGATGCTTGGCAGCGGAAAGCTTGATTTTACCGAATTGAAAAAACTGGCCGCAAAACTGGCCGCGGAGGGCAATGATGTTTAGAGTGTTCAAGGATTTCTTTGCCGGCAGGAAATGCAATTTCTACCTGCCGCCGGCGCCGGAAAAGGACCGGAATGAGATAGTGGTGCTGATTCACGGGCTGATTCACCGGAGTTTCTACCTTTATTCGCTGGGCAAGTTTTTCCGCAATGCCGGTTTTTCGGTCTATATCTATGATTACAAGACTGCCTCGAAGACGATCAGCCACCATGCCGGGGACTTTAAGCTGTTTCTGGAAAGGATTGTGCGCGAAAGTCCGCCGGAGGTGAAAATCAGCATAGTTACTCACAGTCTCGGCGGGATTGTCACCCGGGAAGCGCTCGGACATCTTGCGCCTGGCAACGACTGGTCCGGCGAGACGCTTACGCCGGACCGGATTAAACGGATCGTGATGCTGGCGCCGCCCAATCTCGGGTCGTATGCCGCAAAGGTACTGCTGAAGATATTGCCGATATCCGGAAGCCTGCTGAAGCCGCTGCCGGAACTCAGCAGTGAGACCAGCGCTTACGTTCATTCAGTACCGGTTCCGGACGGCATCGAAATCGGAGTAATCGCGGGAAAATATGACCTGGAAGTCGCGATCTGCCTGACAAAGCTGGCGAATCAGAAAGATCATATCACTCTTGTTTCCGAGCATACATTTATGATGTTTATGCCGTCTGTCCGCCGCGCCGCGCTGCGCTTTATCGAAACCGGCAGCTTCAAAAAGTGTGATGAGGCAATGCCGATCAAGCTTTTGTGATATAAAAAAACAAGCAATGTTTCGATGAAACATTGCTTGCAGATGGTAAAAGAATGAACGTTGTTATTTAGTTGCTGCCGGCTTCTTCTGGTCGGCAGATTTCTTCGCGTCCGCCGGTTTTTCCGGAACAATGATGTCAAATTTCTCTCTGCTGCCTTCCGGAATTGTATTATTGCCCAGCACAACACCATTGAATGTAATGACATTTTTGTTGATTTCCTCACGGGCTTTTTCCGCGGCCTTCTGCTTTTGTTCAGATTCAGCCTTGGCTTTGGCTTCGGAAAGCTTTATTTCCTCAATCAAACGGTCAAGGGTCTTCTGATCCAGCGCCTGGATGCCGATAGTGTTGAGCAGGCGGTAATAGGAAAGATAATAATTGCCAAGGGCCAGGGTACGGTCAATCTGGGTTTCCGCCGTTTCAAGTTCCATCCGGTCAAGCTCCAGCTTGGACAGCGCACCGCCGGCTGTGAAGTTCTGACGCGCAATCTTCAGATGGTCGGCATATGCCAGATATACTTTTTCGTCAAGATCAAAGCGCTCTTTCACTTCAATCACGTTGGCTTGAGCAATGCGCACCTGAGACATGACCCCGATGGACAGCGCCAGTGTTCTGAGTGATATTTCATCAATTTCAGTGTTGATGGTACGGTATTTCGCGATCTGCTGAGGAAGCTTCAACAGATTGTACGCCGCCCTCATTCCGATTTCCCACCAGCTCTGGTTGTAGAGGAACGAGTTGCTTGAATTGTTGAAGTCAGTGAAGACCTTGACGTTCGGGAACATCATCAGGATGGTTTTTCTGGCTTCAGTAACCGTGACGCTGGTTTCGATGTCAATCTGATACAGTTCCGGACGATCCATCAGCGCGATCTTTTCGAGCAGATTGATGTCAGGA
>CAIJKT010001099.1 GCA_903821255.1 uncultured Lentisphaeria bacterium
CGGAATGAATTGAAACCTTGTAATCGCCGTGGGTCCTGGCAATCGCCGCGTGAACTTCAAACTGGCGGGCAAATTCGGCAGGATCGCCGATGTAATCAACCGCTTTCTGGAATTCCCCGATAAATCTGGGAGCCAGCGAAGTAAACTCCACCCCGCGCAGCCGCAATTCTTTCACAATGAACAGATGATGAGACGGAAGCGTCGGCGAAGTCGTTTCATCAATCGAAATCTCCAGGTCAAATTCATCGCCGCGGCGGGATTTAATATGATTGTAAACTTCCAAAGCGAAATCCAGCGCCTTCAAATACATGACCGCGCAGCGGCGGGCAGTAGCGGCGTCAACGGCAATCTCCAGGCTGCCGACTTTGAAGGTCTTATCGAAATAGTCCTGCCCGATCCGGCGCTGAACATCAGCCGGCAATGCTTTAAAAGCGTTTTCCACCTGAGAATCCGGCCAGTCACCGGCTTTGGCCAGCATCACTTCCGACAGATCCAGGGTAATCATCGGCATGCCGGCGGATAATGCAACGTCAATATCCGGAATATTCTTCAAGTGGTCGCCATCGGCGCCGTAACCGTCCTTATAGCCGGCTTGAAAAACCATGAACGTGGCGTCATCAACCACCTGGCGGTAGGTCCTTCCGGTAAGGTCCAGTTCACGCATAGACTGCTGGGCCAGCACCGGAGTCGCATCAAAATGCTTTACCGCTGCAATATGGCCGACACTGGCCAGGCCAAGCCGGTCGCCGCAGCCGATAGTCGTTTTGCGGTTGCGAAGCGATACCGGAGCAGTCCACGGGAAAAGCGTCCTCAGCAGTTGAGCATTATGTTCATTCAGCGGACACTTTCTGGCAATGACGCCGCAGTCGCCAATCTGTTCGCCGGAGAAATCCGCGATGACTCCGTCTTCACGGCTGGATAGAACCAGGATAAATTTTGATTGTGAATCACAAGCCATCGCAATGATCGTGCCTTCTTTCTTCTGAACAGAATCCTTATAGAAAGCAACGCTGCTGTTATGGTTGTGGATGTTTGCTTTGATATGATCTTCGCCGGCGCCAAGTAAACTGGACGCATGTTTGAGCAATTCTTTCATATTCTGTTCCCCTTTTAATTAATTATTTATATTTACAATTTGATAGAATCTTATCGCCGACATGTGCCATCGTTGGCTATGCTTCATAAAAATAAAATCAAACAATTGGGAATATATTCCTGAAAATGCATTATTTCAAGATACGCGGAAAATAAAAAAACACCTTGAACGCTGAATATTAACAGCCTTCAGGGTGTTTGGAAATATCAGTTTATGCTCTGACTTCGCCGTCAACAAAAACTTTCTCCGGCGAAAAATCATCTTTCAGAATCAGGATATCGGCGTAGAACCCGGGTTCAATCCTGCCGAGTTTCTCCAGTCCCAGCGATCTGGCCTGATTCCAGGAAGTAGTCTTGATCAATTCTTTCAGCGGCATTCCGGTAACTTCATAGATGTTTTTCAAGCCCTGATAGAAAAGCAGCGTACTGCCGGCCAATGCGCCGTTAGACGCCAGACGGGCGGCGCCGTCCTTGACAACCACCGGCAGGCCGCCGAGATTGTAATCGCCGTCTTTCAGGCCTGATGCACACATCGCGTCCGTGATCAAAAGTACTTTCTCCGGACCCTTGATTTTAAATATCAGCCTGATCATATCAGGTGAAATATGCACTTTATCGCAGATCAGTTCAACAAATACTTCATCATGCAGCAGCCCTGCGCCGACCAGCCCGATATCGCGGTGATGCAGCGGGGTCATCTGATTGCAGAAATGACTCAAATTCTTCAATCCCAGCGCATTGGCCTTTTTAAAATCGACATAAGTTGCGGAACTGTGAACGCATGACGGGGTAATTCCGGCGGCGAGCAGTTCGCGGACAAAAGCGCTTCCGCCTTCAACTTCAATCGCAAAGGAGACTTTGGCGACTTTCGAAATCGCATCCAGACGCTTGACTTCATCAATGTCCGGACTGCGGACAAAAGCAGGATTCTGGGCGCCGCAGCATTTGCCGTTGATATAAGGGCCTTCCAGGTGGACTCCGGCAATTTTAGCACCCTTGACTCCTCGCCTGACATATTCAGCGGCAGTTTTCATTGCCGGCTTCAACTGCTCTTCCGGCAGCGTCAGGGTGGTCGGCAGCAGGGTGGTAACCCCTTCCTTCAGTTTATCGGTACCGATGGCATCCATGCCTTCCTGTTTGGCGTCGGTAAAATCGAAGCCTGAACGTCCGTGGCAATGCACGTCAATAAATCCGGGAACAACCATTTTGCCTCCGGCGTCAACGGTATTATCCGCCGCAGGCAGTTTCTCGCCATCAGCATATATTCCGGCGATAAATTTGCCGTCAATCAATACCGCGGCGTTTTCAAGTTCCGCATCAGGAGAAATCAAATGACAGTTTTTTATTAAAGTTCTCACTAAAATTACCTCGCTGTTAGTTACTTGATTGCGGGAAGACTGGCGGCAATGACCGCCTGTCCGTGACGTTTGAACTGCTCGTCAGGAGTTCTGAACGTAATCTGCTTCGCCAGCGCCGGAAATTCCTTCTTCAGCACGTCTTCGGCAACCTGAAGAATGAGTTCGCCGCCATCGCCGGAAGTAACGCGGCCCAGGATCAGCAGATTGCGGATCTCATAAAAATCAGCGTAATGAGCAATGGCATACGCAAAATATGTTCCGATAGTGCGGTAAATCTTCGCGGCGCGTTCATCGCCTTCGCTCATCAGCTTTTGAACGCCGACCAGTCTTTCCGGGAAAGACATATCTTTCGGGAATTCGATCCCGGCAAGCGGCGCGAGCCTGGCAACTCCCTGCTGGGAGAAATACTGCACCCCGCAACCGATGTCGCCTGACCACTCGTCGGCTGGAGCATTGTCGCGGTAGTCAATCGGAGTAAACGCCAGTTCATTGAGCCAGTCGGTGATATTGCCCTGCATATTGACATATCCGGCCGCCAGACTGGTGCCCATGGAAATGCCAAGCACCCCGTTGGACTTCATCGACATTGCGCCGGCCAGCGCGGTTACCTCTCCGTCGTTGGCGACGATCAGCGGCACATTATACTGTTTCTGAATATCAATGAAAATATTCTGGACATGTTTCTGAAAATCTTCCTTGCTTACGCCGCGGAAGAGAGACGCGATGCGGGGCCTGTTGTCAACGTAAACGCCGGCGGCGCTGCCGCCGATCGCGTCGACGCGCGGCAGTTTGGCGGCGGCACGTTTAAGGGAATCAAGAATGCCCTGACGGTGATATTCCGGGTCTTTCTGAAAATACGGGTCCCAGGTGATTTCTTCAGTAAACACAACTTCGCCGTCCTGCACCGCCGCGCATTTGCGGTCAGAACCGCCCAGGTCAAAACCGATGCGGCAGCCGTCCGTGTGCCCGCCGAGCTGCACTTGAATTTCATGACTTTGCGGAGCATCCGCCAGCGAACAGGCAACGACTTCAAAAGGCTTGCCGTAAATGCGTTCGCCCATAATTTCATTGTCAAAAGCTCTCACGCCTTGCGCGGCATAAATAGCTCTGATATCGTCAGCCAGAGCGGCGCAACCGGCAATCGTAACCCGGTAGCCGCCCTTCATCCAGAGCATAAATTTGATCAGGCGTTCAACATATTTAACATTTAACGTCCTGTATTCGCCTTCATGCGGGAAAATTTCAGTGGCGAAAGTTGATACCGTGCCGTTGGGGCGGTTCAGCGCCACCACAACCTTTTGGGCCCTGCCGGATTCCGCCACGGCTTTAAGGTAACTTCTGTTCCACAACACCGCCGGAACAAATTCCGGATCGAGTTCCGGCTTTACTTTCGGAGCTGTCTGAATCATCATAGCTTAATCTCCTGCTTATTTATAAAATATGTTAGATAAATCAATCTTTTTTACATTATCCGTAATTAATATAATAAAGCGTATTTTCAAAATTTCTATCATGATTTATTTCTTTTTCACAAAAAAGCAGTCTGTAAGCCAGATTTAAGCAACGCTACATTGCTGAGATATTAATAGCTTAAAAATCTCAATGCGCAAAGAGCGATATTTGACCAGGATAAGCACATATTAAAGAAGAAGCCGGTCAGACGACCGGCACTCCCGGGCTTGCTTACATTGAAATTTTTCCGCGTTGGCATACGGTTGATTTTCTACCGGCTATTCAACAAAATCCCTACTTTATGCCGAGCGTTTTATTGATATCTTTAATCATCATGGCATGGGTTGTCATTGCCATGTCCAGCATATCTGAATAATTCTGAACTTCTTTGGCTGACAGCTTTTGCTCTGTATTAAAAAAAGCAGCCAGGCCGGAAACCGGTCCGATAATCTGCATTATTTTCTTGAATGCGCCTTCCAGTTCGCAAGCATCGTTGACGTTTTTTGAATCAAGCTTCCGTATCCATGCCGTATGCGCGTCAAGCACCTCCAATACTTTCCGCCTGATCCTGCCCTGCGGGTTGTCACGGAAAATATTGTATTCTTTTTTTACCGACTTCCAAAGTTTGAGAATTTCCTGATCAAAATCTTTCCGCAAATCAGCAAACAAGAGTTCAGCCCGGTCATCAAAACAGCGTTTTTTCACATTCTCAAGGTCATCGCCGCCGGCAAATAATTCATCCCGCATATAAGCCGCCAGTTCATCCTCGTTAATTGCAAATCCCATTATCTGCAATAACTGATTAAGCTCCGAATCGTCTTCGTCCATAGAATCTTCATCTGCTTCAAGGTCTTCATCATCAAAATCATTCATCTCCATCAAATCGAACTCGCGGTCTTTTTCCCAAATCACGGCATCTCCTGATTCGGAAGCTGCCAGATAGAAGTCATTCCGCCGGTTGAGCGAATTCACCGCTAAACTTGACGGCGATTGCAGTAAACTATGATCCGCCAGAAAAAACGCCCTGCTCAAAAATATTTCAATCGGCTCCATCACGCCCAACTGCTCAACCATCTCAATGTTCTTCCGCAAGCCTTCCGCAAAAGCGCTGTCCCATTTCGCGGATTGCCATAACCTGTCTTCCGGCAGCGGCTCAACGCTGCAATGCTGCTTTTTATAGTCAGTGATCGATAATAACAGCAGATCGCCTTCGACCAGCTTATGGGCGGCATAGAAATCCTTGAAATCATAGACCGAAACCGTGACGCAGGCGTCCATGCTCTCTTCGCCATGCTTGACACCTTCAATGAAAGAAAAAAGATTATCTTCAGTTTCATCGGCAATAAGTTCCATCGTGCCTTTGGGGCCGAACAATGAATAATAAATACCCAGCCTGGACAGGTTGAACCGGCTCTTTATCTTTTTGATTTTTCCAGAGCTACTCCCGGTCTCCAGCCTGATCTCACCGCCCCGGTCAAAAAACGGGACGAACCGGTGTCCTGGAATCAATATGCCCTGCTCAATTTCCATTGCCGTCAGACGGATGCAGAACTGAGCCTTATCGAATAAACCGCGTCTGGAAAAAAATAAGTCATCCTTGCCGTCATTGTCAATAACGGCAATATAATTATCGTCTTCGGCCAGTGCCCATTCAATAAAGTCCGGCTTGAAACCGTAAGAATCAATCCCGATTTTTTTACATACGGCTTCACATATCTTCGCAGGCTTAACCGGCAGCCCCTGTGCGCCATACAACTTGTCAACGGCTTTGATAATTTCCACTTCAATATCATCCATACACACCACCACCGGTTTTATAATTTATTGCTGCTCCTGATAATAATCTTCCAAATTATGTAATGTAGCCAATTTTAGTGACAAGTCAATAAGATAATTGAAAACGGAGAAACCATTATATTTTAAATGCGCTGCTATTGCATTTTGCGAAAACAATTACGCATTTTTTCTTAAATACTATTGAAATTCTATTAATTACAATGTAGAATATCTGCGTAAACGTTTTCTCTTATAACAATAATTAATTAAAGTTATGATGAATCGCAAGAAAATCACGATCAAGGAATTTGCGGAAAAGCTTGGGGTGTCTATCGCCACGGTGTCGCGGGCTTTCAGCGACAAAGGGCGCATCAGCGACAAGACCCGCCAGGAGATTATCGTCAAAGCGCAGGAATACGGTTATCGCGCCAATATTCACGCCCGCAACCTGATTTCCCGCAGCAATAATACGATCGCACTGCTTTTTCCCGCGATCAGTCATGAAGAACCGGACTATTTCATTACTGAAATCATGCTCGGCATCAACGAGACGCTGGCAAAATACCGGAAAATACTGCAAGTGCATCCATTTCCCTTTGTTGTAAATATGTCTGAAGAGCGACGAGAAAGGACTCGAAGTTCCCGTCGAGTTGCGAATATGTCTGAAGCGCGTAAACAAACAAG
>CAIJKT010001100.1 GCA_903821255.1 uncultured Lentisphaeria bacterium
ATCGTCAGGATTGTGGAGGATGCTTCCGGAATAGAAGTTCATCCCCGCCATCCATACGCCGGACAGTTGGTCTTTACCGCATTTTCCGGTTCGCATCAGGATGCCATCCGCAAAGGCATGGATCAACTGGAGGAAACCGCGGAATTCTTCAAACAGGGCTGGAAAGTACCTTATCTGCATATTGACCCGGCGGATATCGGGCGCAGCTATGAAAAACTGATCCGCATTAACAGCCAGTCCGGCAAGGGCGGAATTGCTTTTATTCTGGAAAAAGAATTCGGCATTTTCCCTCCGAAAAAAATGCTGCCTGAAATCGGCAAGGCTATTCAGCAACTGGCCGATGCCAAAGGCGAGGAGATTGATTCAAAGGAATTGTACAAGGCGTTCCAGGACATATTTGTCAATGTGAAAGGGCCGTATCAATTCAAATCATTCTCCAGGGAAATATTAGATACTGAAGACGAGGACATGATTTCTGTTACCTTGTATGTCTGCATCAATGGCAGGGAACATGTTCTGGAAGGCAAAGGGAACGGGCCGGTTTCGGCAGTTACTCACGCGCTTCAGGCATGTCCGGATGTGCCTGACTTTACGCTGGATGATTTTTCAGAGAAGTCCCTGGGCCATACCGCCGACGCGGTGGCAATCGCATTTGTCGGAATCAGGCTGGCAGCCGGGCCGGAAATGGTTTACGGCGCCGGGGAACATTCAAATATTGACCGCGCGGCAATAGCGGCACTATTCAGTGCGCTGAACCGTGCTGCGGCATTATAATAAAAAGGGCCTCATTGAAACATGAAAAAGTATTTGACTATCGGTTTGATCATCGCTCTCATTGTCGTTGCGCATGTTATCGTCATCCGCATGTTCTGGAAAGGACACAAAGAGACTCCGCCGCCGGTAGAAAATGCGGCTGAAGCAAAACCCGCAGAGGGGGTTGAGCAGAAAGACGCCTCCGGAAAACCTGTCGCGGTAAAGCCGGCCGGCGTTGCCGCAAAAACTGAAATTGCAGCGGGAAAGAGTCCGTCACTCGGCAAGTTTTTTCAATATAAACATACGATTGAAGGCAATATTCCGTGCATACCGCTCAGTTCTGAAGCCACGACCGGGATTTTAGTTGATATTGACAGCCGGAAAGTGCTGTGGGCTAAGAATCAGCGGGAAGCGACTCCGATCGCATCGATGACCAAGATGATGACGCTGCTGCTGGCCATGGAGGATATTGCCCAGCGCCAGGACCTTTCGCTGGAAACTCCGGTAAAAGTTTCCAATGCCGCATCGAAAATCGGCGGCAGCCAGGTTTATCTTGACCCGAAGGAAACATTCCCTCTCGGCGAACTGATGAAAACCATTGCGATCAAAAGCGCTAATGACTCCGCGTATCTTGTTGCCGAATTTCTCAGCAACGGCGATGTAAGCGGTTTTATTGCCAGAATGAACCGCCGGGCCAAACAATTAAAGATGCCCAGCACGAATTTCGTCAATCCCAACGGTTTGCCGGTGGATACAGGCGAAAACTCCACCAGCAGCCCTGAAGGCATGGCTTTGCTTGCTGAGCAATTGCTGGAGTATCCGCAGATTTTAAAGTGGACGTCCTCCCCGACTGATACTTTCCGTGAAAAAGGCACCAAGGGATATCAGGTATTGACCAATACCAACAAGCTGATCGGTAATTGTGCCGGAGTCAACGGCATGAAAACCGGATTCATCAGAGTCTCCGGTTTTTGCATAACCGTAACCTGCACCCGCGGCGGCAAGAGAATGGTTGCGGTAGTTACCGGGTTCCAGGATAAGAACCACCGCACGAATTTCGTCAAAAAGCTGCTGGACTGGGGTTACAGGCGCGATGCTGTCATTGACGACCAGGAAGCACTGGCCAAATTCGACAAGACCGTGACCAATGTCGCCGGCAAGGAAAAAGGCGCCGCCAGAACTGCTCTCGCGGGCAAGAAGAAAAAAGCGGCAGCGCCGGTTGAAGCTGAAGGCCACGAATAGAAGCGTCGGCAGAGATTTGATTTACAAGGCTGGAGATTAATCACTCCGGCCTTTTTTATTCAGCGGAATGGACAAGAAAAAAGCGGAAAGGAAAACCTTTCCGCTGAAAATTCAATATATCAGGCTGATTACAGGGATTTCATTCTCGGTTCAAGATACTCAATACAACTGCTGAGTGAAGCAAGTTTCGGGTAATCCTCTTCGGGTATCTGCACCTTGTATTGCTTGCGTAATTCCATGACGATGTCGAGGAAATCCATTGAATCCAGGTCCAGTTGATCTCTTAACTTTTCATCC
>CAIJKT010001101.1 GCA_903821255.1 uncultured Lentisphaeria bacterium
CCATTTTGTGACGCGACTAACTTCTTTACGTCCTCCGGACGGCGCAGGAATTTTACCGGCAGAAAAATCCACCAGTGGAATCCGGATGCGCTGCTTATGCGTACGACGCCGGCGGAGAACAATAAGATAGGGAAAATCATTGCGCGCAAAGCGAATGCCTCCCTCGGCAGGACGACGATTGTTCTGCCGCTCAAGGGGCTGTCCATGCTGGACACTCCCGGCGGAGAGTTCTGGTGGCCGGAAGCAGACCGGGCCTTGTTTGATGGAATAAAGAATAATATCGGCCCGCACATTAAAGTCATGGAATTGGACTGTCACATCAATGATACGCGGTTTGCGAATATCCTGGTGAGAGAGTTTTTTAAATTAACAGTTAATTAATAAGGAGAAATCACATGCCATTCATGGAACGTAAAGATATTCTGGAACGCCTGCGCCTGCAAATGAAAACAGCGCCTCTTCTGGGATGCGGCGCGGGAACAGGCATTTCCGCCAAGTTTATCGAAAAGGGCGGGGCGGATATAATCATCATCTACAATTCCGGTCGTTACCGCATGGCCGGCCGCGGCTCGGCGGCAGGGCTGCTGTCTTACGGCGACGCCAATGCGATTGTGGTGGAAATGGCCGGCGAGGTTTTGCCTGTCGTCCGCAACACGCCGGTACTGGCCGGAGTATGCGGTACGGATCCGTTTCGAATCATGAAAGTTTTCCTGAAACAATTGCGCGAGATCGGATTCGACGGAGTGCAGAACTTCCCGACAGTGGGCGTGATTGACGGCACGTTCCGCCAGAGTCTTGAGGAAACCGGCATGAGCTACAGTCTTGAAGTTGATATGATCAAAACCGCTCATCAGATGGACTTTCTTACCTGTCCGTATGTGTTCAACAACGATGAGGCGGCAGCCATGACCAGAGCCGGCGCCGACATAATCGTGGCACACATGGGGACGACCAACAAGGGCAGCATCGGAGCCTCCACGACAATTTCCCTTGACGAAGCGGCGGGCAGGGTGCAGAGCATCCATGACGCGGCGAAGAAAATCCGCAAAGATGTCATCGTGATCTGCCATGGCGGCCCGATCGCCGAGCCGTCCGATGCGCAGTATATCTTTGATCATACTGCTGGAATTGCCGGATTTTTCGGGGCATCCAGTGTGGAACGGCTGAGTGTGGAAGTCGCGATTGAAGCGACTACCAGACGTTTCAAAGAATTAAACCTGACAAAAGGAAAACGTTCCAATGCAAAAAAATAAAAGCGTCATCACCAATACAGCGACAACTGAAGTCGCTCTTTACAACTGGGGAGAAATCTGCATGCTGGTGAATGCGGATGTTTCACCGCACGCCAGTTTCGGCACGGTGATCACACATCCCGGGAATAATGGACACGAGTTGCACAGCCACGCCAATGAAGACGAGATCATCTACATCGTATCCGGAAACGGGCTATATTTAACAGACACGGAAAAAGAGCGTAAAGTGCATAAAGGAGACTGCATTTTTGTTCCGGCCGGCGTAAAGCATGCCACGATGAATCACGGAGCAGTTGATCTCAAGGTGATAATCGTATATACTCCGTCCGGGCCGGATAAGGCGCTGGATAATATTGACGGGTTTAAAAACTTTTCAAAGGCATAATGTTGCAAATATTGGATGTGTAATATATTCTATAACCATGGTAATGTTTTTTACAAAACAAAAAAGGAAGGTGTTTATGAAAATTAATGGCGCATCTAAACTATTAGTTCTTCATCGAAAATTTACACTCATAGAACTCCTCGTGGTGATCGCTATCATCGCAATTTTGGCCTCAATGCTGCTGCCTGCGCTGAGCAAAGCCAGAGATAAGGCAAGGACAACGTTTTGCAGCGGCAATATGAAACAATTGGCCTCATCATATATTTTCTATGCAAACGATTTTGGAGATTACCTGCCGCCTGGTTATCATGCCGGTAGCGGCCTTACCTGGAATCAATTGATTGAAAAATATATA
>CAIJKT010001102.1 GCA_903821255.1 uncultured Lentisphaeria bacterium
ACAGTAAGCAACCGTTTGCTCATTGGGTTGTGCAATTCCGTCAGCAAGAATAAACGGCGCAATTTCAATACTGTTCTGCCAGCAGGAATCATCAAGGTTGCCGTCTAAAACCGGCACGGTCACGGTTTTACCTGCACAAATCACCGGGATGTCAGGGGCATTAACCGGTTCGGCTTCAGTCAATGAACAATAACTCATTACGATAAAACAAGTAATCAATAATTTCATCATGCCGTATCGACTCTCCATTAATATGATTTTAACTAAAGTTTTTCTGTTTTGAACCTGTCTGTCAAACCGCAGTCTAATATTTTATTGTAAGTTCGCCATTTTGTTGCCGACTGGGTTGGAAATCCGTGTTATCATTACCATGAACCTTTCGCTGACCTATTGTAGAAAGGCGAATCCGGAGAATGCCAGGTCTTAGTAAGAATATCTTTTGAAATCGAGATGCTCCTGCAGTGTCCGTCATAATGAACCACTGTTGTCATCCTTACGTGCTTCGGGAATATGTACCAATCCGAGGCCATTGCCGCAAAAGAACCTCCTTGTGCGAATTTCATATATCCGTAACTAGCCGCTCCGGTGTCAGCCGCCCAGTAGTCCGGCGGAAGTGTCATTTGTCCCGTACCGGGAGCGCCAATTTCTCCTGCGAAGATCAAAATCGACGGTTGAATAACATCCGTTACGGACTTATTGGGGCGCTCGGTACTATATTGATGCAGTTGCTGCACTCCTCCGGCAGTTGTACCATTAATACCATAGCAGGAAGGATATGTATAAGGAGACGCTGCCGATTTACCCATATTCGCCGAGTTATCATTAGGACAGCGGAATATCGTCATTTTTGGGGGAACTTGTGCGGTGTAAGGAATTAACAATCCACGGAAAGTCACAGATCCATTGTAAATTGGAATAAGTTTGCCACCGAAATCATCACAATACATAGCGCTGCCGGTGCCAATCTGTTTGAGATTGTTTAAACATGTCGCGTTTTTAGATTTCTCTCTAGCTTTACTAAGGGCTGGCAATAGCATTGATGCCAAGATTGCGATGATGGCGATCACCACGAGGAGTTCGATGAGTGTGAAATTTCTTTTTCTCATAATAACCTTTCCTTTTCTATTCTATTAGTTAATTTCTGCAAACTAAAAATTCCCTTTTTTACTGTGTTATAAAATCAAACAGTTTTTCCGGATATCATTTTCATGCAAAAAACATCCTGCACCTGCTCAATTTCGCCGTCTATCAAACGGAGAATTTGTTTACAGGCAGCATCGCCGATTTCCATATCCGGCACATTGGCCGTAACCAGCGACAAGTGATTGAAATCGTTGAGTCCTTCCACGCTGTCCAGGCTGACTACCGCAATGTCGTCAGGAACCCGCAGCTTGTGCTTTTTCAGAGCAGCTATGACTCCGGAGGCCACCGCATCGTTGGCCGCAATTATAGCAGACACCGCAAGTTTTTTGGACAATAATTGCCGGGTTGCAACATAACCGCCATTATATTTGAAATCGCTGTCAAATATCATATTTTCATTCAATGTCAACGATCTGGCTGACATAGCCTGCCTGACTCCCTGTTCCTGGTCATGAGTTATTAACAAATTAGGAGCTCCCCTGATCAAAGCAATGTGACGGAGTCCTTTATCAAGCAGTATATTGGTCATAGCTTCTGCGGCCTTACGGTAGTCGATTGTTATGTAATTAAAAGACTCGCAGTTATACGGCGTATTCGTCAGAAATATATATGGGAACCCGGTTGCTCCCAGTTCCCGAACCCAGGTTTCGCCTTGAAACGTTCCCCATATTAACAATCCGTCAATCTGCTTTTCCATGAACAATTTAAGATAACGTTTTTCCTTAATAAAGTCATCGTCGTTAAACAGCAGCAAGAGGTTGTGCTTGCATGCTTGCAAACGCTGCTCCATCCCGCTGATTATTCGAACCAAATGGTTATCCTCAAAAATATGTGTTCCCATTTTCTCATAAGACGGAACCAGTAACCCAATAATATTGGTTTTCTTGCCGAACAGCCGTTTGGCATGTATGTTCGGCGTATAATTCAACTCCTGCGCCGCATCAAGTATCCGTTTGCGGGTTTCCTCGGTAATCCTCACATTGTTTCTCCGGCTGTTCAATACCCGGGAAACCGTGCTCGGCGCCACCTGCACGTAACTCGCTAAATCCCTGATGCTGCAACCCGACTTTATCATTGTCTTCCTCAATAAAATTCTTGAACAACATGTTGCTGTCAATTTATTATAAGGGATATGCCGGAATTTGTCAATAGGTAAAACCTAAATAAGTAGTATTAATTTTGCAGAAAAACATAGAATTAACAAGTTTTTGGTCTTTTTGATTCAGTCAAGTAGTATTAATCGTAATAAAGAATCTCCTCACGTCCATCCTGTCACCGGGGCAGAGCCCCGATGCATTACGGACGAACTTCCACGCCCGGTGGACAAGCCTTTCGTGGTAAAAAAATATCTTTAATTTTAGGCTTTAATATATTGTGGTTAAACGCTTTGAGCTGCTTTTTATTGACAAAATCACTATATATGTAAGGACAATTGAAAGTTAAAAGTGGAAAAGAGAAAATTATAAAACCGGGAAATCAGAAGACGGGAACAAACGGTGTTGTGCTCAACGGCACTCCAAAGTATCGGAGTGCGGGCGGTTGCCCGGTTTATTATGCTGGCCGCATGGGCGAAGCAGCCTCTGCTCAGCGGCACTCCAAAGTATCGGAATGCGGAAGTGAAAAGTGGAAAGCGAGAAAAGCAAGAAAAGTTGTGAACGCCGGAAATGCAGAACGAGGGGCCGGAATGTCCGGAATGATTGCAAAACTGAAAAACATTGTGCTCAACGGCACTCCAAAGTATCGGAGTGCGGGCGTTTGTCCGGTTTATTATGCTGGCCGCATGGGCGAAACAGCCTCTGCTCAGCGGCACTCCAAAGTATCGGAGTGTTGAAAGCGAGAAAAGTTAAAAGCGAGAAAAGCGAGAAAAGTTATGAAAACATTGTGCTCAACGGCACTCCAAAGTATCGGCGTTGGCTGTCCAAGACGAATAGAAACGGATTTCTCTGTGTCTCTGTGCCTCTGTAGTTGGATATTGTCCAGAATGTCCAAAATGTTTGTAAAACTGAAAAGCATTGTGCTCAACGACACTCCAAAGTATCGGAGTGCGGACGGTTGTCCGGGTTATTATGCTGGCCGCATGGGCCAATGGGAAGTGTCCAAAATATGCGAGGATGGGTACAGAATGATTGTAAAATTAAAAAGCATTGTGCTCAGCGACACTCTAAACTCTCGGAGTTGGTTGTCTCCCGCGGCTGCGGGACGGACGGTTGTCCGGATTGTTATGCTGCGTGTGGCGGATGTCCAGAATGAGGGAGGCGACTGTCCAAAATGTTTTGGGTTCGACGATTTTTTAGTTTTAAACCGGAAAAAAACTGTGTCTTTGTGTCTCTGTGGTTAATTCCCGCCACTCGATATTCATATTTTTTTATTTATAGCTTAAATTACGGATTGCAATGAAGGTTTAAAGAATTATTATTACCGGATAATAATTTTGATAAAGCAACTATAAACGTTTTTTACGGAACGGAGAACAATAAATTATGAAGAAAGTATTGATTCCTACTAAGCTGGATAAGTTTGCCGCCAACATTTTAGTTGACAAAGGCTATACGGTCGTGCTTGATGCGACAACGCCGATGGAAGAACTGGTCAAGGCCAATTCCGATGCCGAAGTGCTGGTTGTGCGCAGCGAAAAAGTCACCCCGGAAATCATTGACGCCCTGCCGAAACTGCGTCTGGTCGTGCGTGCCGGCGCCGGTTACAATACCATTGACACCAAATACGCCAGAAGAAAAAATGTCGATGTCATGAACACCCCCGGTGCCAACTCCAATGCGGTCGCCGAAGAAGTGGTTGCCATGATTCTGGCGGTATGCAGATTCGTGGTTCCCGGCGATATCACCACCCGCGCCGGACAATGGGAAAAAGGCAAAATGCTGGGCCGTGAAATCACCGGCAAGACCATCGGGGTCCTCGGGCTGGGCAATATCGGGCGCCTGCTGATCAAGCGCCTGGAAGGCTTCGAAATGAAGATTCTCGGCTATGACCCGATGATCGCTCCGGGCATGGCGGAGAAACTCGGAGTTGAACTCTGCACGGTTGACAAGATTTTCGCCGAATCGGATTTCATCTCTCTGCACATTCCGGAAAACAACGAAACCAAAGGCATGGTCAACCGCAAACTGCTGTCACTGATGAAAGACGGCGCGGTGCTGGTCAATTGCGCCAGGTCCGGCATTATCAACGAAGCCGACCTCCGCGAAATCAAAAAAGAAAAGAAAATCCTGTTCTGCACGGACGTTTATCCGAAAGACGAACCGGGTGAAAAACCGGTTGCCGATATTGCCGACCTGATGCTGCCGCACCTTGGCGCAAACACCAAAGAAGCCAACATGGAAGCGTCGAAACGCGCCGCCGAACAGGTAATCGAATACTTTGAACAGGGTATCACCAATTGCGTGGTGAACAAAGGCATTCCGGACGGACTGGACGCCAGTTATCAGCGTCTGGCGTATGTGCTTACCGGCATTGTCCGCTGCTACTTCGGCAAAGATGTTCATCCGGCGCGGGTTGAAACCAGTTTCTACGGTGATCTGCAGCCGTATGCCAAATGGATGACCGCTCCGATTGCCGCCGGCATCTCCGGCGAATTTGACCCGTCAATGGATTCAACCGATGCCGAAAGTTTTCTGAAGAACCGCGGCATCGAACTGGTCAACCGCACGACCGATGAAGGCAAGCATTACGGGGAAGCCATGACGATTGACTTGTTCGCCGGCGGCGACAAGATCAGCAAGGCGAGCGTCCGGGGCACCATTACGGAAAGCAACCTGATGATCTCCAGGCTCAACAACTTTGACAAACTTTATCTTGAGCCGACCGGGCACAACCTGTTCGCCGAATACAGCGACGAACCGGGCGTGATCGGCAAGATTGCCAGCATTCTCGGGGAAAAGAATATCAACATCATAGATATCCGCGCTCCGCAGGATTTGAAAGCCGGCCGTTCGCTGGCCGTCATCAAAACCAATGTGGAAGTACCTAAAGAACTGATTGAAAAGATCAAGTCTGCAATCAAAGCTTTAGCAGTTTTCCAGTTCAGCTACAATCCTTAATTGGCAGATGGCGGACGGCTTCCGAAGATAAAAGAAAACGGCGCTGGATTACAGCGCCGTTTTTGATTTTACGCAATAGATGCTCTGGTTATTTGGCGGCGGCAGGCGCTGGTTTCTCGGCAGGGGTTACTGCTGCGGCCGGAGCCGGGGCGGCGGGTTTCTGCTTTTCCGAGAAATCCTTGGCCACTTTTTCCATTTCCGGCAGCAGCTTCATCATAATCGACTGCATTAACTTCATCGTTTTCTGCTGCATTTCAGGTTGCTTGTCCATAAGCTTTTTGCCTATCGGAGACTCGTAGAACTTGACCATCGCATCGAGCTCTTCAGCAGTGAATGATTCAGCATAGATGTTTACAATAGGGGCTTTCAGTTTTTCCCAGCTCAATTCTCTGGTCACCAACTCCATCATCGCGCGATTGAGCTCTTCCATATTCTGAAGGTCTTTGCCTTTAAGCCGATTTGACATTATATCCAGTTGCATTTTTTTCATCATATCAAGGGAACGGGTCATCGCCGCGCTGATTTTCATGGTGTCCATCAATTTTTCCGCCAGTTCCCTGTTTTTTGCCGCGTCTGCGGGTTCGACTGCGGTTGCTGCGGAAACAAAAGCCAGAAGCGCCATAATAAGGAGTGCAATTTTCTTCATAATTCTTCCTCGTTTTTTAATGTTGATGTATTTTCTGCAAAACAATAACTCCGGCATTTCTTTTTGTTTATATCTATAGAGTTCCTCCTTTTATATCCAGAATAAATATTTACTATATGCGAAATAGTACGATTTGCAACTTTTCGGAAAAGAAACTAACTGGAGTAAAAACGGAAGAATATAATGATTGCAGAAATATCAGGTCAGCGATTAAAGCAGCGCCGCTTCCCGGCTAAGCTGCAAGCCGTGAGCTTAAATTTGAAGCTTTTCATCCTGTAAGACATCCCGCCGCCGGGACGGATGAATCATGCCGGCTTCAGTGCGGGCTGTGTCCTGCGTGCGGTTGCACGGCTGACAGATACCCCGCACAGTTCCAGCAGATCGTTCACATCCGCCGTAGCCAGGCATTCGACAGTGTCGGCGGCCCCGTAATAGATTTTTACCTCGCCGGAATCCTCCAGGATCATGCCGCCGGGAAAAATCACGCTGCCGCGCATGCCGTCTATTTCGTAATCCTCTTCCGCCGCGAGCAACGGCTGATCATACATGCCGATGATTCTGGACGGGTCATGAAGATCCAGCAGCATCAATCCGCCGAAATATTCCTTGTTCCAGCCGCCGTGCCAACTGAGCAATTCCTTGTCCGCATGTTTCCATACGGCGTGAAATGTGGTAAGCCATCCGGCGCCGGTTTTGACCGGCGGCGCCGCCGGTCCGATCTTGCAGTTGCTGAACGGCACTTTTTCCGAGCCCAGCAGCAGCCTGCTGTTGCCCCAGTATTTGCAGTCCGGAGATTCGGAAATCCAGATATCAAAGGCCTCCGGAGCTCCCCGTCCGTAAATTGAGAACGGGCGTTCCAGCCGGACGAACATGCCGTTGACTTTTTCCGGGAAAAGCACCATGTTGCGGTTGTCCGGAACGGACAGCGACAACAGTTCAAATTTTTCCAGATCGTCCGTAACGGCAATTCCCCCGCAAATTCCGTGACGGGTGTTGGCGGCGAAACAGAGATAACATCTGCCCTC
Organism: uncultured Lentisphaeria bacterium; assembly: GCA_903821255.1. The sequence goes on from CAIJKT010001102.1 coordinate 6,870, forward strand.
GATGACGGAGAGCCGGGGATCGTACACTTGCGAGATTTCCTCGGTCAATGGAATCGTCAGCACCGGTTCCGGCCTGATCCGCCAGTTGATGCCGTCATCGCTTAACGCCAGTCCCAGATTGATTTTCTGCAGCGAAAAAGCCTCCCAGCCGAGGCGCTGCATGACTTCCCGTGTGAAGTTGTAATCATTCCGGAACAGCATGACGTATTTACCCTTATATCTGGTAATTCCGGCATTGTAGGTCTGGGTTGACTCAAAAGGTATCATTGACGGTTTAATCAATGGATTATGCTGCGATTTTTTTACAATTGAATTCATAGTCTCATTTTATCGTTATAAATTCCAGGAATAGTGTTTTTGAAACAATACAAAAAGCTCCTTTGCGTAACCGGCCATTCCCTGATCGTTGGGATGCCATTTCACCCCGGGCGAGCCGCCGGTGCCGCTGCACTGACGATCCAATGCGTATTTCTCCACGGATGCAAACGGGATATTCTTGTTGCGGCACGTTTCCCGCTGGATATTTTCCACGTCGGCAGTCCAGTCGGAATAAGTCTGGCGGCCGAGTTGCGGGTTCCACACCCCGGTACAAAGAATCAGCGGCCGCGGATTGAGTTTAAGTAAAGCGTCCAGCAGCGCATTATAATCCGTCCTGGTCTTTTCATGGGAGCCGGCAGGCTTGGCATGTTCGCCAAGCTGCACCACTATCAGATGCGGCAGATAAATCGCGGCATCGCCGAGTCCGCTCAACGCCCCCGCCGAGTCATGACCTTTGCCGAAGAACAGCCGCACCTTGCGGCCGGGCAGCTTGTCCGCGATCATTGCGGCCAGCAGATGGGCATAGTCTTTATTCTCCGAACTGGCGGCCATTCCTGCAAGATGATCCCATTTCAGCTTTTCAATGGTTTCCTTATTGAACCCGTGGCGGGTGATGCTGTCGCCGATAACATAGATGCGGTACTCCGCGGCCGCCGGCTTAAAACCGTTGAGCGAGCTGATATTCTCCACATGCGGGAGCGCGTCGCTGCCGACCTCGAGCTTGCCGGCCGCGGCCGCCGGTAAGTCTGCCGCAGACAAGCTTTTATTATTTAGCTGGAGGTATTTGAGCAGAACATCCTTGCGGTCTGTTGTGCTTTTTATTTTATTATCCGTGCGGTCGGAGGAATGTTCCACGCTCCAGCCGTCAAATTCGCGGAAGGCGTGATAAGTCCAGTCCCAGCCGTTTTCTTCAAATATCTCGATGAGATCCTGAAGCCACTGCGCTGCGCCTGGCGCCCAGCGGGCGGCGCTGAACTCGCCGATATAGATCGGAACCTTGTATTGACGCTGGAAATCGACTACGGGCTGAAGCTTCCGCCGCAGCATTGCCTTGTCCCATTTCTTCCCGGAAATCATGCCGGGATAAGCGACTCCGTCCGGGTGTCCGTATATTCCCTGGTGCGTAAATTCCCCCGGTTCATAGAAATGAACGCTGTAAACAATGTTCTTGACCGGGATCGGCTTGAATACATGCAGTCCGGACGGAGAACCCCACTGCGCCGGTTCCACAATGACCGGCTTGTCCGGATCTATTTTCCGGATGGCGGCGGCAACCCGTTCCGCCAGACGGTTCCAGTCCAGTGCGCCGCCCGGTTCGTAAACATAATTATCCTCCCGCGGCTCATTGAGGATATCATAACCCCAGATAACCGGATTGTCCTTATATTTTGCCGCAATCTTTTCCCATACTTTCACCAGAGTATCCTGGCTTTCAATGGTCCAGCTCAACTGATTGCTGAGCAGCACATCCTGTTTCGTTGCAGGTCCGGCATGAAGATCGATCAGAACTTTTATGCCGTATTTGCCGCACAGCGCGATGACTTCATCCATCTTTTCAATTTTGCGATTAACCCATTCCGCATATTTAGCACAGTCGGTGAGGTCTTCTTTGGCGGAATTGCCGATCTGGTAGCGGATCAGATTGGCATGCCAGATTTCCGCCAGCTCCCGGATATCTTTTTCCGTCATCTGACTGCCGCTCATAACCCCGCGCAGTGCCGGAATTTTCTGCGGCTGACTGGAAATCCCGGCCGCCCCCGGAGAATAATTTGCCACAGCCGGAAGCAGGGTGATTTTTATATTGTCAACCAGCAGCCTGCCGGTGCAGCCCTGCAAGCCGATGCTGAGTTCGAGCTTTTCAACATCGGGAGGGATTCTGGCGAAAAGCGTAAATTTCTGCCAGTCATAAGAACCGTATTTTTTAGGCTGGTCTAGCCAGGATTCGCCATAAGGGCTCTTTACATGGATCATCAACTTCGGTCCCAGATACTTCTTCCCGGGAACCGCGATATTTTCCCCCTTAAGCATACCTTCAAGAACAATGCCGCGGCCTTTCATTATTTTCAAGTCAAGCGGAATGGAGATCATGCGGTCCGGGGATTTGGAATTTTCCGGAGAAATTGCAGCCTGGAAGCAGCCTGATCCGGCAATACCCTCATCAGCGGAGAGCCAGGTCCCGTTGTTTTCCGACCAGCCTTTCAGTGCATCCGGCCGGTCAAACTTTTCCTGAAAGACTATTTCGCCGATATCCGGTTCGGCGGTCTGTGCCGGAATGCCGGCAGGGATTGTCAGCAGAATAAATGTGCAGACCATCCGTAAAATTCTTGTGAAGTTCATAAATCCATCTTTTTCCTGCGGCGGTGATATTTGCGTTACGGCTTCGTCAATGGCATCCACATGTTATATGAATCAGCGGCCCCGTAAACGGTACTCCAGCGTTTGTTCTCGACATGACCGTCAAAAAAGGCGACATTGGCGGAACTCTTTTCATTATGACGATAATTGGTGCCGTTGGTGACACGAGTGGCGTCCGGAGTTTCCAGGAAGCGCCAGTAGGCTTTGCCGGTGTAGTTCGGATCCGCGGCTGTATACGATATCATCCAGTCGAATGCGTCAAGAAACACCAGCTTGCCGGACGGACGTTTGATCTTGGGTATAAAATATCCTCTGAAACCGGTGCCCCAGGTGGAGATGAGTTCCTGATAATTCATGCCGTAGGAATACACCACGTTTTTAGTGGCAAATGCATATGTGGCCTTGGGGCAATAAAGCGATTCCGGCCAGACGCCGTAATTTTTAACTTTCAGATAAGGCATGTACTGGGGATTGGCGTACCAGCCGGCGCTGCCGTTATGCACCGGCACAAAATAATCCCGCTCGGAACTTGCGTATAACAATCCGGCGGTATTGATTTGTTTCAGATTGCCGGCACACTGGATGGTTCTGGCTTTATCACGGGCTTTGTTAAGCGCCGGAAGCAGCATTCCGGCGAGGATTGCGATGATGGCGATCACCACGAGGAGTTCGA
>CAIJKT010001103.1 GCA_903821255.1 uncultured Lentisphaeria bacterium
CATACAGCGGTTCCAGGTTTTTAACCTGACTTGCGCTCCGTTATTTAATTGCGTCCTGCTGAAGCTGAAAGATCATGATTTCCGGTTCATATTTACGGTGCATCACCTGATTTTTGACGGCTGGAGCACGTTTTTATTTTTCAAACAACTGACGGATTACTACTATCAGTTTTCAATTGGCAGAGAACCGGCCGTATCCGCGCCGCAATGGCAATATGTTGATTTCTGCCGCTGGCAAACCAATTACTTTAAAACCTACGCCCCGCAGGCCCAACTGAAATACTGGCAGCAAAAGCTTGAACACCATGCCGGCGTTCCGCCGCTGCCCATCCAGAAAAGACTGCAAAGCAATGGGAAGTCCAGACGCTACTATGTCAAAATCTGTCAGGATGTCACCTGCGGACTGAAAAAAATGGCGCTGGAAAACAATGCCAGTCTGTTTATGGTGCTGACCGCTTTGCTGCAGCTCCAGATACACAAATATACCGGAGCGACAGACATCATCACCGGAACCACAATAGCAAACCGGAATCTGCCGGAAACCGAAGAGATCATGGGATTGTTCATAAACGCGCTGGCACTGAGGAACGGAATCAAAGGCAACCCGTCGTTTAACGAATTCCTCGCGCAGGTCAAAGGCACCTTGCTGGAAGCGTATGAGAATCAGGACATCCCCTACAGCACAGTATTGAAAAATTGCGGGGCGAAGGGGGGGAAGAAACCTTTATTCAGGACATCCATGCTGCTGCAGAATCTGCCATGGCCGGAAACAAATCCTTCCCCCGTCAAGATGTGGTACGAAGAACTCGGCAGCGACGCAGCCAAAATGGACATGATCATTACTCTGCGGGAAAAGAACAATACGCTTCACGGCTGGTTTGAATACGACACCGCTTATTTCGAAGAGAACAGCGTTGAAACATTTTTCAAGAACTACATTTATCTGGCGGAAACACTGATCAAAAAACCGGATGCGCTGATGTCGGAAATCCATCTTCCCCCGGAAAAAATCCGCAGGCGTCCCACTTGTTATATTATCGGAGAAACCGCTCTTACCAAAGCCGCCGGCGATATTCTGCTCAATAACGGCTTTTACATCAACGGCATATTCACTAATGAAGCGAAATCGGCGGAATGGGCAGAGGAGCATGAAATTCCGTGCCACGCACCGGAAAGACAACTGATTTCAGATATTATTTCATCCGTCCGTCCGGACTATCTGTTCAGCATCATCAACAGTTGCATACTCGACCGGCATATCCTGGAACAGCCGCTGAAATGTGCCGTCAATTATCATGACGCCCCGCTGCCCCGCTATGCCGGACTATATGCAACCGCCTGGGCAATACTCAATCATGAACATGAACACGGCATCTCCTGGCATCTGATGACAACAGAAATTGACGCCGGCGATATTCTCAAGCAGCAGTATGTTTCAATTTCTCCATATGATACTTCGATTTCACTCAACATCAAGTGTGTGCAGGAAGCGCTGGGAGCATTCGAATCACTGGTGCATGATCTGAAGAGCGGATTGATCAGCCCCAGCCCTCAGGATTTAAGCCGGCGGACATATAATCCGCAGCAGCAGCGTCCGGCAGACGCCTGCGTCATTGATTTTAACCAGGGTGTCGAGGATATTTCAGCGCTGGCAAGAGCGCTGGATTTCGGCGATTACGAGAATCCGCTGGGAACATTGAAAATTGTATGCGGCGATGACTTTTACACCGTCATGGAACTCAGTATTGCAAGCAGAAAAACACCATCCGGTCCAGGGAAAATAGTTGAGGCGAATAAAGATAAAGACAGCATCTGCGTATCCGCCGGAGACGGAGTTCTCAAACTGTCCGGGCTGTGCGATATCGAAGGCAATGCTGTCGGAATTACTGCCATCGGGCTGAAAGCCGGACAAACGCTTGCCGGGAATATTGACCGCAAGCTGCTCGACCGGCACTACAAAGAATGCGCCGCCGCTGAAATGTTCTGGGTAAAACGACTGCGCGCCATGCAGCTCCCGGAGGTTGCGCTCCTGGCTGCGGAAGATGAAATCAGTTCCAGCTACATCAATGCTGTCACGCTTGATTACACGCTCATTCCGGGAACCAGCCCGGCATCTGTTTTCGCGATGTTCCTGGCAAGAATCTCCTGCTCGGAAGAATTTGACATTCCGGTCAATAACGGTTATGCGGCAGGAGCGGACTTCCCGTCTGTCTTCGCTGACACCCTGCCGCTGCGTTTAAAACTGAATTTTTCTAAAACCGCAGAAGAGAATCTGGCAATAGTGGAGAAAAAGTTAAAATCGCTTCCCGATAAAAAAACATTCTGCCGGGATCTTTTCATCAGATACCGGATTATCAATAAACTTGCGCGGGTTCCATACAAAATAAAATTCACCGACAAAGGCCTTTGCGAACTTGAAATTTATCAGCATCACGCCGAACAATTTATCAAATGCTATTATAACTTTTGTGACAATTTGCAAAAATCAGCAGGCGTTCCGCTCGGAGAAATATCCGTTTTATCCGAAAAGGAAGCATCCAGGATCCTTTGTGAGTGGAATAATACGGAACAGAATTTTGATTTGCAAACTCCTTACATACGGCAATTCGAGAAACAAGCGGAAAAATATCCGGACAAATGCGCCGTAAAGAGCGCCGCCGGGTCACTGACCTACAAGGAGCTAAATTCAAGGGCAAACTGCCTGGCAAATCATTTATGCCGCCATGACGCCGGGGGCCGCCGTATGATTGGCGTGCTGACGGACAAGTCGCTGGAAATGGCAGTAGCCATTCTTGCCATTTTCAAAGCCGGATGTACTTATGTGCCGCTGGATGTTCAGCGGCAGTCGCCGGAAAGACTTGACGCAATGATTTATGATGCCAATACAGCAGTCATCCTGTCCGCATTGAGAAATAAATCACAGCAAGCCGGCAATATGCCAGGCTGCATTCCGGTCCTTGACCTGACGAACTCCGGGTTGTATGCCGGAACTGATGCGGACAATCCGCCGGACATGGATATCTCCACAAGTGATACCGCCTATATTATGTATACATCCGGTTAAACGGAGTTCCCAAGGGAGTAATGATCTCTCAGGCCAATCTGCTGAATCATAATTATTCCGTCATCAGAGATTACGCGCTTACCGCAGAAGATAAGGTTCTGCAATTCAGCACGCTCGGCTTCGACATCTCGATAGAGGAAATATTCCCCTGCTGGCTGGCCGGCGGCACCCTCGTATTCATGCCTGACGGCATGCTGGAGTCACCGGACAATCTGCTCAAATTCATCAAACAGGAGCAAATTTCATTTCTCGATCTGCCCACTTCGTACTGGCATGAGCTTGCCGCCATGCAGAAAGGCCAGGCGTTTCCAAACTGCGTCAGAATTATTGCCATCGGCGGCGAGAAAGCATTGCCGGAACGCTTCGAGCGCTGGCGGAAGTATGTTCCTAAAACCAGAGTCATCAATACTTACGGCCCTACGGAGACGACGATTATCGCCACGCTTGGCGATAATCCGAAAACCATCGGCAAACCGATGGCGAACACCCATGTATATGTGCTGGATGATTTAAAGCAGCCGGTTCCAGCCGGAGCCGAAGGCGAACTTTACATTGCCGGCGCAAGCGTCGCCCAGGGGTATTTGAACAAACCTGCGGAAACCGCCGCGGCGTTCATGAACAATCCGTTTGTCAAAGGCGAACGGATGTACAAGACAGGAGATAAAGTAAAATTCGCGCCGGATGGCGAACTGATCTTTGCCGGCAGAATGGATGACCAGTTCAAAATACGCGGGTTCAGGGTGGAGCCGGGAGACATAGAAACAGCATTGTCCAGCCATCCGGAAATCAGCGCCGCGGTAGTGAAACTGTGGAGCAATGAAAAGACCGGCTTGAAATCGATAGCGGCTTATTTCGTTCCGTCAGTCAAAACTTATAATTTGAACAATATTCGCGAGCATGTGAAATCCCGGTTGCCGGAATACCTGGTTCCGGCATATTTCACCGCGATAGATTCGATTCCGATGACCCCCAACGGCAAAATCAACCGCAAGGCACTGCCGCCGCCAGAACTTGAAATTACTTCCGATGAAGAACGCAAGGAAACGTCAGAGCCGTGCAGTCCGCTGGAAATGCAGATACGGCTGGCATTCTCCAAAGTATTGAATAGAAAAGATATTGACCGGGACACCAATTTCCTTGATTCAGACTTGGATTCTCTGTCTGCAATAAAATTAATGATGGAAATTGAGACTCAGACCGGGGCCAAAATTCCAGTTGAGAAATTATATCAGTCCATGTCCGTCAATACAATATGCCATTACATTCAGGAAAACAGCGGACACGGTCAGGCCTGGAATCCGGTTATCAAACTTGCCGGCGGCGAAGACAAACCGCCGCTGTTCCTGATTCATACCACCCCCGGCGACATCCTCGGTTATATAAATCTGGTCCACCACCTTGATAACCGGCCGGTTTACGGCATCCAGTCCCTGGGACTTCACTCGCCGGAAAAAGCGCACAAATCTATTGAAGACATGGCCGCTTATTATATTTCAGAGATATTAAATATCCATCCGGAAGGGCCGTACCTGCTCTGCGGATGGTGCTTTGGCGGATATGTCGTCTACGAAATGGCACAGCAGTTAAATAAAATGGGAAAGCAGGTCGCATTCCTCGGGTTGATAGAAACTTATGCACACCTTAAACCATCATTGTCCAACTATATGCAACGCTTTTACGCCGTTGCCCAATGGAAATCCCGCGATTATATTGATTATTTAACGTTCAAGCTGGAACGCAGATTTGTTCATAAGCGAAATATTGAACAACTGGATTTCATATCGCAGCGTTTTGCCAATACCATCAGCGAACAAGCCATAATCAATATGAAAGCTGTCTACCAATATAATATCGCCGCGGCAAGCGGTTATTTTATGCAGTATTACCCCGGCAAGGTATCTCTATTCATGGTGAAGAAAACACTTAAAGGCAAAATTCCTCTGCCTCATTACGGCTGGAGACACTTAAGCAAAGAGATTGATCTGCATACCTTTAACTCGACCCACGTTGATATATTAAGAGAATCACATGCGGTTTCGGTGGCAAAAAAAATTATCCAATGCATGACAAATGCCGGCGTGTAGCACTTACCGTTCTGTTTCTGCTTTAATTCTGCGCTTCAGGTTAATGGGCTGGCAGGAGCAGGCAAATCCGGAATTCAGCCGGGTTTTGATTGGCCGAGGTGCTTTTTCCCCATACGGAAACTTTTTCAGTTGAATTTTAAATAGCAGTATATATATTCTTCTGTTCATGAAGAAGATCATTCTGATTTTGCGACAAAAAAAATTGATGTCAGTCATATAACTATATAGGATAATGTCTCATGGGATTATTGCCAAAGCGAATTCCCGCGCTGAATATTCTGCCGGATTCATGGTCTTTTCATCCGCCTGCCGGGATGAGGCTTGTTGATGTCAGAAAGCTTGAAGATTTGGCGGAGCATGCCGATGCCTGGACTGAACTTTTTTCCAGATCTGCCGGATTAACGCCGATGCTTTCATATCCGTGGATGAGCGCATATTTTAAAAATAAAGTAGCTTATCCCGAAAGCTGGCTTTGTCTATTTGCCTATGAAGGCAGACAACTGGTCGGTGTTTTTCCGTTAATCGCCGGATATGCATACCGGTTTATCAAGTACTCGCCGCTGTTGTTCAAGCTGCCGTATGATATTCTGCATACTAAATCAGTTGACGCATTGACAATTCAGGGGCGGGAAGATGTACTGGGCGTGTTTTTTGATTATCTGTTCCATATCCCGTCGGGTTATCCATTTTTCAGTTTCAAGTACGTCCCGGCGCACTCTCCATCAATGATTTACTTTACTAAGCAGAAAAGAAAAATTTGCGTTATAGAAAAACCGGCGGGATTTCAAAGTATCCTGCCGCTGCCGGACAGTGCAGAAAAATACAGAGCGGGACTGTCCACTAAATTCCGGCAATATTTAAAACGGAATACCCGGAAACTGGATGAACTTGATAAGGTGAATTTTGTAATTGATGACAATAATTCTCCGCCGCGTAAGAGCATTGCGCGCTTTCTTGAAGTTGAGCATAAAAACTGGAAAGGCCAGCAGTCAAGTTCGTTGAAGGCGGATCAAACGAATGCTGACTTATTTGCTGACGCAGCGGAACTTTTCGCCGCTTATGATATGATGCACTTTAATTTTCTCGAAGCTGACGGCAAAACAATTGCCGCGCAGTATGCGATCAGAGCCAATCGTTCGCTCTATGTGCATAAAATCGGTTATGATGAGGATTATATCGATTTTTCACCGGGCAATTTATTATTTAATAAAGTAATAGAGCATGCTTGTGAATCGGGGAAGTTTGATGAATTGAATTTTATGTCTGACAGCCCCTGGCATTCGAAATGGAATATTGAAAAAAGACCGCTGTATAATCTGCTGGCTTTTCCCGGCAAGACTGTAATATCATCGTTGTTGACCATGATTTTACAGTCCGGCGCTCTCCGGAAATTGAATGAATATCATCCGCGCAGTCAGAAAGCAAAAACGGACTGACCGGGTTTCGGAGCCGCCGTCGCTGATTTATAAAGATGTTAATGTCTGTTATATAACTATATAAAGAGATAATGTTTCATGGGATTATTGCCAAAGCGAACTCCGGCAGTGAATATTCTGCCTGATTCATGGGAATTTCACCCGCCGGCGGGGATGAAGATTGTTGATGTCAGAAATCTTGAAGATTTAGCGGAACATGCTGACGCCTGGAATGAACTTTTCCGGAAAGCAGACAGATTGTCCCCGTTACTTTCCTGCCAGTGGCTGAGCGCTTTTTTTCAAAATATGGTTGCGCCATCGGAACGCTGGCTGTGTCTTTTCGCCTATGAGGGGGACCGCCTCATTGGGATTTTTCCTTTAGTGGCAAGTTATTCATATAATTTTATGAAATACTCGCTGCTGCTTTTTAAGTTGCCGTACCATTTTGCGCACACCAGCGGCACAGACTGCCTGACGCTTCCCGGACGGGAAGATATTTTGGGGGTCTTTCTGGATTATCTGAACCAGATTCCATCTGTTTTCCCATGCTTCAGCTTCAAGCATGTTCCGGAACATTATGCGTCTGTTAAATATTTTTCCAGCAAAAGCCATAAGATGTGCGTGGTGCGCAAGCCGGCCGGATTTGAAGATTTCATTCCGGTTCAGAAAAGCGCTGAAAAATACAGTTCCGGGCTGTCCTCAAAATTCCGCAGAAATCTGAATAAAGCATGCCGTGACATAGAAGAACTCAAACCTGTCAGTTTCCGCTTCTGTGAAAATACCCGGTCTGTACAGGAAAATACTGCCCGTTTTCTGGAAACGGAAAACCACTGCTGGAAAGGGGCGAGAGAAACTTCAATTAAAAACTATCCCAGCAGCGCCAGAATGTTTGAAGTTGCTGCCGGGAATCTCACCGGGCAAGGCATGATGGTATTCAATTTTCTCGAAGCCGGCGATAAAACCGTTGCCGCCCAATATGCCATGCGGGGCAACCGCACAATGTATATCCTGAAAATGGCATATGATGAAGATTATGCCGCATACTCTCCGGGGAACATACTCATGCTTAAGGTAATTGAAGAAGCATGCCGCTCCGGTGCGTTTGACGAAGTGAATCTGATCTCCGGTCCGCCTATACTGGAAAAATGGAATGTGCAAAAGAGACCATTATATCATCTGATTGCTTTCCCAGAAATCCCTGTCTTGTCGCGCCTGTTAATGCTGATTATCCAGTCCGGTAAAGTCCATAATTTCGACATCCCCCGCTAGCGGATATCAGCTCCAAAAACCGCTTGTAACTGGCAGCTTCCGGTCATCCGTAAATTTAAATTCTGTCCCTATAATAAGTATCTTGTTTTTCCAATTAGAGAATTTGTCCGCTGAAACTGTGACAGCAAGCTCAATAGTGTTGCTTTTAAGATATATTTTTTTGTGAAAGAAATGAATAAAAAACATGGATTTCACAGAGATATCGGAAAACTGGAAATAGAGAATGCAGGAACGAAATGGAAGAGTATAAAACCGCTCCGGACGGAGCGGTTTATGATTACTTGCCAGTGATGCGCTGGACGGGACGGGCGATGCCGGAGATGGACGGCAGACTCATGGCCGGACTGGTTTTATCGGCGCGAACAGTCAGGCTGCTGCCGGACAGGTCAAGCTGCTGGTTGCCCCAGAGATAAAAATCCAGAATGCTCATCATGTCCCAATGCAGCAGGGATTTCTTATTGCCCCGGTCCAGATGCGCCGCCGAACAGCACACATACGGTTCGATGCCGGGGAATATAAACTCGCCGCTGGCTTTGCCTGCGGCGGAACGCAGAATCTTCTTCAGCCGTCTTTCCGCGGCGGGAGCCTGGAAACAGAATGCTCCGGACAGAACGTTGCTTTCGTCCACTGCAATCAGCGCCGAATCCGGTACCGGGTCACCGTCGAGGGCGGACAGTTTCACCGCTTTTCTGCTCAATACCGGGGCTTTATAACCGCTATGGCTCCAGGCGAAATACCATTTGAATCGCCAGTTGCGCTTGCCGCATTCGGTCTTTTCATTAAAGACCAGCGGAATCCGGGTAATATTTATTCCCGCTTCAGTAGCGGTAATCGCATAATCGCCATGTGCGTTTTCAAGTTTCTCCGCCGCGCTCCAGCGCCAGAGGTCATCGCCGGTGCCGATTTCCAGGATTCTGCCGTCAACATCTTCAACGAGACAGATCAGGAAAGGCCTGGAGGACTTATACAGCGTCTGTGCGCCTTCGCCGATATCCTGCCATTCGATCGCCGGAATGCCCTGCCCGGGGACCAGCTCGGAAATTATACAGCAGCGCTTCCATTTTCCCGGCAGAAAGAGCGGATCGACTTCGATCCGCTGCAGTGCGATAGGCCTTCTCAAGTCAAAGTCGAAAGTGACTTTGACGTGATTGGCGGCAAACTCGAAATTGCGTTTGATCAGCGGCTCGGTGCCGAACGGGATGACATTTTCATATTCAAACGTGCAGGACAGGCAGTCCACGCGTTCGTGGATGCGGCTTTTCCTGACAATGCCGGACGCCTCGGCAATCACGCCGGATGAAACCGGCGCAATGCGTAATACTTCGCGGTCGCGATACTCGAATTTAAACGGCGTCTCCGGAGCGGAACATAGCTCTGCGGACCAATTTTTGCTTTTAATGATTTTTACGTTTTCTTCCATTGCTCTTTCATTAAGCTTCACAGCTTTTTTATTTGTTTACTTGTTATTTTATTTAATGATTTTGAATACTTCGCCAACCGGTTTGCGCTGAATCTTTGACGGCGGCACGCTGGCATAACCCAGCGGCGTGATGGCATAGGCTTTCCACGGCGGCAGAATGTTTAAGACCTTGTCCATTTTTGCCACATCGTAGGCACAAATCCAGCAGGAGCCGAGCCCTTCAGCGGCGGCGGCCAGCACCAGATGTTCCATGACAATGCCGATATCAACGGGAATGATCGGTTCACCTTCCAGGCGTTTCCAGCATACATCGGCATTGCCCAGCACGACCGCGATGGCCGGAGCCTCAGCCAGCCAGGGGGCGGTATAAACTTCACACATTTTCCTGCGCAGTTCAGGATTGAGCACAATACGGAAGCTCCAAGGCTGAATATTGCAGGCGGAGGGCGCAAGACTGACCGCTTCCGCGATTCTTTTCAACGCGTCTTCCGGCACCGGATCACTCTTATATCCGCGGATACTGCGGCGCGCCTTTACGACATCATAAAATTCCATATTTGTCTCCCGGTTATAATTTGTTTCCATACGTTCAACTTATTTCTGTTTACTGAATATTATAATTCCCCGCCTGAAAAGCAAATCCCGGAACAGAAATATTACAAATAAAAAGCCGGTTTCCCGGCATTATCCTCTCCTGAACATGGATGCCAGTTCCGGCAGTTCGCGGGAGCGGCACAGCCACGAGATCAGCGCATAGGCGACACAGAATGCAACTCCGCAAATCAGCAGCGGCACCGCATCCGCATGAAGATATTTGATTTTATAAATACTGCCCATGTGTTTGTAAAGATAAAACAGGATTACCGCCGGCACGAACGAGGCGACGGCGGCGCGCAGCAGACTGTAACCGACCTGATCAAGACCAAGATCATGGTGAATCGCTTTCTTCAGAAAATACAGCAGCAGGCAGTTGTTGACGATTGAAGAAATGACGGTGGCCAGCGCCAGCCCGCCCTGCTGCATCGGAAACATCAGAATGACATTCAGAATCAGGTTCAAGAAGATGCAAAGGAAAGATATTTTGACCGGGGTTTTCATGTCTTTGCGTGAATAGAATGCCGCCAGGGTGATTTTGATGGCGCAGAAAGCCGGAACACCCAGTCCGAAAAAGAGCATCGCCCAGGCCGTTTCAACCGCATCGCTTTCGGTAAACTTGCCGCGCAGGAAACAGCAGCGCACAATCGGCAGCCGGAACAGCACCGTAAACGCCGCAATCGGCACACAGATGAACAGCACATGCCGCAACCCGAGATTGAGCGAGGCGACCAGTTCGCCGGTGTCGCCTTTGGCGGCGGACTTGGACATGTTCGCCAGCAGTACCGAACCGAACGCGATGGCAAACACTCCGATCGGCAGGTAAACAATGCGGTCGCTGTAATTCAATGCCGGCACCGCCTGCGGACCAATGCTGTATGCCATCATCCGGTCAATGAAAAAACTGATCTGCACCACCGAAGCGCCAATCAGTCCCGGCAGCGTCAGTTTCCACAATTCCGACAATATCTCCAGGTTCTTCAAATTATTGAGTGAAAAGGAGGGGAATATATCGTGCCAGTACATCAGGCCCAGCAGCAGAACCAGTTGTATAACCCCGGAAAGCAGTACGGCATAGGCCAGAAAATCCAGCATCCGCACGATATCAGTCATTCCCGGGCAGATGAACATCAGGCAGACTATCAGAAAAATATTCAGCAGCAGGGAACCGAGCGCCGGCAGGAAAAATACCCGCAGCGTGTTCAGAATGGAGCCGGTAATGCCGATCAGGCAGATAAAAAACGAGTACGGCATCAGCAGCGGGATCAGGTTCAGCGCCATGATGCCGCTGGGATCTTTGACCCAGCCTTTCAAAACAATGGCGATTACGGACACCAGAATGCAAATCAGCACCAGCACGAGTCCCAGCCAGGCGAAAATCGCCGCCAGTTGACGTTTGGCGTCTTCCTTGCCGCGCAGTTCGATGATA
>CAIJKT010001104.1 GCA_903821255.1 uncultured Lentisphaeria bacterium
CCTCCATTTTTCCAGAGAAGCGTTCGTAAGGGGATGATCCAGCATATTTGCCTCTTCTGGCTTTCTTGTGGTTCAGGAAGAAGACAATGAGCTTAAGTGTGTCCTGCGAGAACTGTCCGCGGCAGCCGTCGAAGAAGTCGCGCAACTGAGAGTTGATAGCCTCCAGCGGAGAAGATGATCTTATATTTGCTTCAAGTTCAGCGAAAAGTTTTTCAGCTTCCGAGCGCAGTTTTTCAGGAAGCGCGTTGAGCGAGAGCGATTTTTGTTCCGCTGCTCGTTTTGCTAATTGTTTTGAGAGCCTGTAGTCTTTTACCGCCATGGCTTTCCTGCCCAGTTGCCAGGCAAGGCAGAGACTTTGCAGAAGTTGTTTCGGGATGGTCTTCCCGAAGTGTGCGAGAATCGCCTCAAGGCGTTCGAAATATCCCCAGAAGTCCTCAACGTTTCTGCGGATGAACTTCACCGTGTCAAGAATACTCTGGTGTTTTGCGAACACCTCCTCCATAAGAGCGAGACAGGCTTCCAGTTCAATCCTGGCAGTTGCTTTTGTCCGCAATTCCCCTGCCTGGGTGAAACTGTCAAAAATCTCATGCATGCAGTCGTGAAGATAATGGAAGTTGTCGTAGAACCGGATGGCGGATGCCGCAACCTTGACGGCCTTTGTGTTATGCAATTTGAATGCCTGGCGTGTCCGGGATGAGTTTTTCCGGTAACGTGCCTCCTGACCGTGATACATGCGCTCAAGTGCGGCGTAAGCCTGTCTTTCCAGCCGCGGCAGGAAGACATCGAAAGGTTTAAGCAGGTGGAAGAGGTCGGCTTGTCCCTCAACGCCAAATGACGCACAACCAGCTTGAAGCCCGGTGCCCTGATCCTTTGCGACCAGCGTGATATTGTAACCGCATCTTTTGAGTTCCTTGAAAAGCTACTTCCACTCATCCCCGTCGCGGCCACCGGACAGTTGCGCGGCGATTACAAAATGGCTCACCGCCTCGGCCACCACAAGAACCGGTTTTCCGTTCACAAAAATCTCGTCAGCCATAACGGTCAAAGGACGTGCAGGAATGCAGCAGTTATCAGCGACGGCTGCCGCCGTCGCGGCAAGACAGCCGGAGATGGAGTCGATGGAACTCGGACCAAGGTCGAGGGCATCCAAAGTCCTTGAACTGCCTTCGATGGAACTGTGGCCGTAAAGCAGTGAACAAAGAAGCAGTTTCTGGACAAATTTCCCGTCATGATCCAAGTCCGGCTTCCCTTGCTGCTCCACGGCGAATGGAGAAAGCAGACGGTTGCGAAGATTGTAAATAAACTGGCGGGAAATCTTGTATTTCGCGGCAAGGCCGGAAATGCAGCCCCAGTTGTAAGGCCCTTCCAGCAGAACCTCCAGCGCTATCCTCAACCTGTCTTCGCCGCTTAAATCCAGCCTTCTCTGAAATTTCATCTTTTTTATTCTCCACCTCTTGACAAATTCAAATTCATAGACTAGAATATACTCTAGCTTAATACTAAACATTCAAGAAAAGGAAATACAAATGGGGTACAAAGTAAAAATCCAAAAAATCGAGCGGGCTACCAACAAGACATATTACGTAAACTTTCCGGGCGCGTTCGCCGATGCAATTGATCTGGAGAAAGGCGAAGAGATGGAATGGTTCATCGAAGACAGAAATTGTTTCGTCCTCAAGCGGGTGAAGGAGGCTGGCTCATTCAGGAAAAAGCAAACTAAAAATTAGATGTTATTTCATGCCCAGTGACATGAAATGTGTCAACTGGGCTTTTGAAACATGCCCAAATTCACTATATATGTAGACGATTAATAATTGAAAGTTTAAAATCATAAAACCGGGAAAGCAGAAGATAAGAACAAAATGCATTATGCTAAAAATGTCCCTAAACTCTCAGGAATGTTGTGCGGCGCGGATGTCGGAATGTCTGGAATGTTGATATGTTATAAGCTCAACGACTATCAAAAAACTCGGAGTGGTTTATGCTCACCGGGACTCTAATGTCTCCGAAATTGATGGGCCTGTTCAGCATGTGTCCAGGTTGTCCAAAATGATCCCGCAGTTGGGGACCTTAACGGCTGTCCATCCAGAGGCGAGGTAGTTTGGCAGATCTATCCCAAAAGAGGGTAGGGCAGCAAGGCCATTCGCGGTTGCGGAAACAAAACTCAGCCTTTTTTATAGACTTTGCCTAAAAACTGCATAACCTGCTGGAGATCGCTCCAGACATCTTTTTTGGCTTCCGGGCTGCGCAGAAGGAATGCTGGGTGGAATGTCGGCATAACCTTGATGCCATTGTACTCGTCCCATTGTCCGCGGCATTTCATGATGCCGGTCTTGCCCAGCAGCCGGAGAAGGGGGACGGCGCCGAGCAGGACGATGACTTTCGGCGAAACCAGTTCGATCTGCCGCTTCAGGTAAGGCAGACATTGCATGGCCTCGTCTTCCTCCGGATTGCGGTTATTCGGGGGGCGGCATTTCACAATATTGGCAATGTACACATCTTCCCGTTTATACTGCATCGCGAGGATCATTTTGTCGAGCAACTGTCCGGCGGCCCCGACGAACGGGCGTCCCTGCATGTCTTCTTCCATACCGGGGCCTTCACCGATGAACATCAGTTCAGCGCGGGGATTGCCTTCGCCGAAAACCACTGTATTGCGCTTGCTGTGCAGTTTGCAGAGATGGCAGTTCAATGCGACGGCCCTGAGTTCATTTAAGCTGAGGTTTTCGACTGCGACTTTGCCTGCCGGTGGTGCAACTGGTGGCTTCATGACGGGAATGTCGGAAGTCCTGCGCTGTTCAGGCACTGGCTGTCTAAACTGTTTTTCCCGGTCCGGTCCGGTCGCATCCGGTTTTTCGGCGAAGAATTCGCGGGCAGTTTCCGGCAGGACAAAAGCAGTTTTATGCTTGTCCTTTTGTGCATCCAGACATTCGATTATTTCATCAAAAAAGCATTTTGCAGCCATAATAACAATTCTCCGCTGTGAAAAACTCAACAATCAGGATTTTATTCCAGTCTGTCATGGAAAAAATCCGGATTCATATTAAATTAATAGATTCCAGTTATTTAATATAGCCTGAATATTTAAAAGTTTAAACAGGATGATTTATGTTTACAGGAAGTTATTTTAGAATTTTGACGTTTTGCATACTGGCATTGTTGTCAGCTTTAGCCTGGAACCCGGCATTGGCCGCAGGCGACAGCGTTCCGGCAACCGCGCAAATGGACATGCCGAAGGGCAGGGCGCTGGCTAAAATCATGAATTCCAGCGGTCATTATGATACGGACGGCAACAGCAGAACGCTGCGCCAGTACTGGGATAATATTTACTGTTCAACCGGAGACTGGTTCGATCTGCACAAATTCAATATGCTCGTGCTTTTCGGCGGGATTATCCTGACGCTGATAATTTCCGCGATTGTCAGCAGGATATTTGAGCATGTAATCATCCGGCGCCTGGCCGCTAAAAACAACCCGGTGGTCAACGATTTGATTTGCGAAGCCGTGATCCGTCCGCTGCATGTCATGGTTTTTACCATCGGCTTATTTCTGAGCGCACTGCCGCTTCTGGAATCGCTGCCGCCTGCTGCATTTGAAATCGTTTTCAGGGTTTTTCTTGCAGTGTTTGCCGGTTCGATTGCCTGGGCTGTTTTCCGCCTGACGACCGTGTTGAACCATTTCCTGATGGAACTGGCCAGTCGCACGGACAACAATCTGGACAATCTGCTGGTGGACCTGATCCGCAAGGCTGTAAGGCTGACTATCGTGGTCATTTCGGTGCTGTTTATCGGACAGAGCATTCTGGGCATCAACATTACCACGCTGCTGGCCGGAGCCGGGGTTTGCGGGTTGGCGCTGGCGTTTGCCGCGAAAGACACTATTGCCAACTTCTTCGGTTCGGTGATGATTATTGTGGACAAACCGTTTTCCGTAGGTGACCGGATCAAGTTCGAGACTGTTGACGGGGTGGTGGAGTGTGTCGGCTTCCGCAGCACCCGCATTCGCTCGCTTGACGGCCATCTGCTTACTATTCCGAACAGCAAGGTGGCGGATGCGGCGATTGAGAATATCAGCAAGCGTCCTTACATTAAATGTGCCTACAGCCTGGGGCTGACCTATGATACGCCGCCTGAAAAAATTGATCGAGCTGTCAAAATACTGCACGAAATTCTGGACAGCCACGAAAGTTTCAGCAAGGACATGCCGCCGGACATCTGTTTTGATGCCTTTAAAGACTGGTCGCTGAATGTCAGCGTGATCGTATGGTACATGACTACTGACGGGGCGCTTGCGAGAAAATGGCAGCATGAGCAGAATCTGATGATCCTCAGGCGTTTCAATGAGGAAGGGCTGGAATTTGCGTTTCCGACCACGACCAGTCATTTTGTCGGAGACCGCGGCAACCCGGTTCTGGTTGACAGACGGGACTGAAAACAAAAAAAAGCGCAAAGTCATGTTGAATTAAGTAGTTTTTAATCTAAATTTTAGTTTTGCGGATTTCTAATTACCTTTAAATATTTAAGGAGTTAACGTGAAAGTAGTAGTAGCTTATTCAGGCGGACTTGACACCTCGGTGATCGTCAAGTGGATTAAAGAAACTTACAAAGCCGAAGTCATCGGATTCTGTGCCGATGTCGGACAGGCGGA
>CAIJKT010001105.1 GCA_903821255.1 uncultured Lentisphaeria bacterium
GAATTTAAAAATCCTGGCATCTCCGGCTTTAACCTTCTCTTTGAAATTGACTATGACAAAGTTGTCGCTGACATGCCAGGCGCTGACGCCCGATAAATCTCCGGCAGCTTCCGGAGAGTGAACCCTTTCAGGTAAAAACGCAAAGACCGGGCGAATTGATTTCGGGCTTTCAGGGTTGAAATCCATATCTTTTTTAAACTTTACGCTTAACGCCCAGGCAGTTTTACCACCCTCCGCTTTTTCTTTTTTCAAAGAGCATTCATATACGGAAGTCTCTTTTGCCGACGACGCGGGAACTCTTGCCTCCCAGGCAGGGTCTCCGTACATGATGCAGACATCCTTGTCATAAGCCATATCGTCGTCTTCATCTCCTGATAAATCATTTTCCATGGCCATGATCAATGCCTGATTAATGATGAAAACACTTTCGGCAAGAGTAAAGTCGCCGCCCCTGTAAAAGAAATAATCAGCCATTCCCCAGCCCATCATGCCATAGTAACTTTCGACTGTATACCCGAAAAACTGGAACACGCCTCCTGAATGCATCCAGGCAAGCGAATAAGCGTTGTCTTTATTTTCTATGCAAGCGGTCAGGCAATTACCAATCCCGAGATATATTTTGGGATTGACTGATTTTATCGGATATATTTCTTCTTTGACATAACCAATTAATTTACCATCTTCAGCAGAAATACCGGAAGGGCCGTCAGGATAATAAGCCAGCCAGCCCCCGGGGGTCGCGTGTCCGCTGGTCCATATGCCGTTAACCTTATTGCTGTTTAGTAATTCAACCATATCAGGCAAATGATCGTCCGGAGCGTCTTTAAAATCTTCTACTTTGCCGCCGGGGGCTTTCGCCTGCCAGTTTTTTCTTTGCTTATACCATTCACAATAAGCAATACCTGAAGGCAGTGAATCAATGAATCCCAGCATTCCGCCAAGTCCGAAATTGATTTCAAGTTTTTGTTTGTTTTTGGCTATTCTTAACGCGTCTTTAGCAGTTAAACCTGTAACAATTCCCAGAATCGCCTTGCCGTACGGCGCAGTGCCAAGATTCCGGTTGAACTGGTTGATTGCCTTCACAAACTCCGGACTTGCGTCTTCAGGCGTTGAAACAACCGCGATATAATCAGGGGAATAGGCAGTTACGCTTTCCACAAGTTCATTCAGCGATTCTTTATAGGCGAAAATACGCGTGTGTGGATACTTTTCGGATAATACCTTGACAACCTTTCCCCAGTCTTTATCCTGATAAGTTGCATCTTCCACGACTATTGCGTAATTAAAATCCCTTTGCGCAATAGCTACTGCCTGGACAGGCAAAAAGGAAAAAACATAAAATCCTATTATTAATATTACATTCTTAATCATTCATTACCTTCCCTTTTAGATTTATGATGGAAGATAGCCGAAGGCAGAAAGCAAATCAAGAGAATCAGGACAAAAAATACAGGATTCCTGTCTTATCCTAAATCGCAATCTTAAAGTAAGCCGCGGTTGACCGCATTTCCGCGGGCAACCGTATTGAATAATGTTGAACGTGCATCCGCCGCAACTAACGGACGGCTTTTTCAACTGAGTTGCCGGCAGCCATCCAGCCTTCGATACCTTCATGGTATTCAAGCACATTGCTGTATCCCAGCTGACGGAGCCGTTTAGCCAGTTGACTGCTGGCCGGACATTTTAGGTTAGCGCAGTATGTCACTACGAGTGCCTGTTTGTCAGGCAGCATGGCTGTCACTTTTTCAGAGGCAGCATCGGCTGCAAGGGTCTTGGCGCCGGGAATACGGTTGCCGTCATCAAACTTGCCGGACCTCGCATCGAGTACCGTCATGGGAGTCTTTGCCCGGATCATCGTCATCAGGGTTGCCGTGTCCACCGAGCCTTCCTTCACAGGGGCAGCGGCCACACCGGATTCGTTGACTGCGCATACCCCTGAAGCGCAACTGTTGTCTTTCCCGCACATTGAGCAGCACCCGGTCATCAGTCCAGCGCAACACACCGCGACACCAAGAACCATTAGTTTCTTCATCGTTTTTCTCCTGCTGATAAATTATCGGACCTTGCTTACGCCTGATATTAAGTAATTTACCGTGCATAATAAAAAAAGCAATAGAAGACGTATTTCATTGATTATTGATTGAATATCTTCACTTGACCGGCAGGATTTTAGCCCAGCCGGTGGTGTAGCACATGAAAAAGTTATGAAAACAGTATGCGCGAATGTTGTCCCAAATGAGTCTGACGGGGGTCCAAAATGTGCTGCGGTTTAGGAATTTTCGGTTGCAGTGTGGACTTTTGCCGGTTTTACAGTATATTATCGAGACGCTTGTTGAACTGCATTTGCGTTTTGGCAATGATTTGATGATTAAATATTAACAGAAATTTGGATCAATTGCGGAAGTCAGGATAAAGGAGTTCTTGTATGGCGGAAGTAACCATCAGGGGAGTGGTGAAGATTTACCCCGGCAATGTGAAGGCGGTCAAGAATATCGACCTGGATATTAAAGACCGCGAATTCATGGTGCTGGTGGGGCCTTCCGGCTGCGGCAAGTCCACCACCCTGCGCATGATCGCCGGCCTGGAAGAAATCTCCGAAGGCGAAATCCGCATCGGCGGACGGCTGATCAATGATGTTCCGCCCAAAGACCGCGACATTGCGATGGTCTTCCAGAACTATGCGCTGTACCCGCACATGACGGTCTATGACAACATGGCTTTCGGTCTGAAACTCCGCAAATTCAAAAAAGCCGACATTGACAAACGTGTGAGAGAAGCCGCCCGGATCCTCAGCATTGAAGATTATCTGCAGCGCCGTCCGAAGGCATTGTCCGGCGGCCAGCGCCAGCGCGTTGCCGTGGGCCGCGCGATTGTCCGCAAACCGGAAGCAGTCCTCTTTGACGAGCCGCTGTCCAATCTTGACGCCAAAATGCGCGTCCAGATGCGCGCTGAAATCAGCAAGCTGCACACCCAACTGGAAACCACGATGATCTACGTCACCCATGACCAGGTGGAAGCCATGACAATGGGCGATCGCATCTGCGTGATGAAAGACGGCATTATTCACCAGGTCGACAGCCCGATCAATCTTTATGATAAAC
>CAIJKT010001106.1 GCA_903821255.1 uncultured Lentisphaeria bacterium
CCTATGGGTCCTATGGGTCTTATGGGTCTTATGGGTCATGGGTCTTATAGGTCCTATGGGTCATTTTGGACAGCCACTCCGACACTTTGGACACCCGTCCTGCACAAGGTTTTCGTAATATGGGAGTTCTGGGAAGACTGGGAAGACTGGGAGTTCCGGGATATTGCCGTTACCGGCAATCGCTCACCCATTATTCCCAGAAACTCCCACCCGCCCCATAAGACCCATAGGCCCCATAGGCCCCATTGGCCTCATGTTTTCCGGCTATGCGCCGACAGTCTTATCCAGAACAGTTTTTTATATCCAGTTTTCTGCATTCGGTTCCCATTCTGAATCCTCACTCCTGATTTTTTGTTGATTTTTGCCACACTGCATTCATGCAATGTCTTTTTACTATTAGTGAATTTGTCAATCAAAAAAATTGCAAAGAATTAATATATAGTATCTTAAATGCATATATATATGCATGTTTTTTTACCATTGAAACATAAAAAAGGCACGCAGGAAACCGCGTTTGCCGCGCTTGAATTTCAGCAAAACTAAATTAGGTTAGGTAATAACAGGAGGTTGCGAGTTCATTTCAGATTTTATGTCAGGACCGATGATGACTTTGAATCTTGAATTTTAATCCGCGAGCCTTTGTTTAGAAGCATATCCAATTTTAACGGGAGGGGAGCGTTTAAAAAGGCAGGGTCGGGACTGATACAGTCCATTGTTCAGGGAAAATGTTCAACTTTAGTACGGGAGGAGTTTATCATGTCCAGAATTTTTTTGTCTGTCTTTTCATTCGTCTTAATTTCCGCTTTCGCGGCAAATGCCGAACCGACTTTTAAAGAGCTTTATGATTCCGCCGTCAAAAACTATAATCAGAAAAAATATGACGACAGTCTGCAGGATATTGATAAAGCTTTAGCGCTGACCGAGAATGACGCCGAAAAGCTTCAGGCGCTGTCATACAAATACAATAATTATATTGCACAGCGGAAACTTGTGGACGCCGCCGGGGCCGCCGGGGATATCGCCAAACTGGAAAAGTTGACCGGCGCACAAAGGAATATGTGGCTTCTTAATCAGATCAAAGCGTATTTCGATGGCGGCAAATTTGATGAATGCATTACCGCCTGCGACCAGTTGATCCGCTCAGACGAGCAGGAAAACCGGGAGCTGGGATATCATTACAAAGCCATCGCTTATTCCAGAAAAAATGATAACGACAAACTGTTTGACAACGCAAATAAATTCGCCGGAGATATTGGCGAGTCAAGACATCCCATGTATTACCGGGCGGTCATCTGGCAGATGACCGCGTTGAACACTAAAAAGGACTATGACAAGGCGATTGCGGTTATTACTCCGGCTGAAGCCAAAAGGATTCCGGGCGGGATGAAAAGCGAATATTACAATCTGCTCGGCAATATTTATAGAAACAAGAAGAAAAACACCGAAGCCGCCGCCGCTTTTGAAAAAGCCGCCCAGGGCGATCATGCTTATCAGGGCGCTGTCGGCTGGTTTTCGCTCGGCGATGTCTATGCCGGCATGAATAGAGACAGTGAGGCAATGTACGCCTTTACCAAGTGCTATGAAATGAACGAAGGCAATCCGGGGTACAAGGTTATCTCAATCGTCAGATGCGCGGAACTGCTTAACAAAAGCAGCAAATCCGAAGACGCACTGGTTCTGCTTGAAAAAGCAGATGCGTTTCCTGGAGCCAATCCGGAATGGGGGGCGCGCGGCAAAATCCTGGCCGCAAAAATACTGGTGCAGCAGGATAAAAAAGATGCCGCTAAAAAGCAGCTTGCGGCCGCCGTCAATGTAAAAGGCGCTCCCCCCGCCGTCATAACCCAGGCCAAAGCCGAACTAGAAAAGCTGAAATAATTGCCTCTTCACCAGAATTCGTGGGTAAAGGTTGGTTC
>CAIJKT010001107.1 GCA_903821255.1 uncultured Lentisphaeria bacterium
CGGGAACGCCGGTCGTCTGACCGGCTTCGTCCACACCCTGCGCGATTCCCCTGAACTGGTTGTTGTCTCCTGCCCGGCCTGAACCGGAGAGCCTGAATAAAAGCGGCCGTAAAACTATTTAATGCAAATTCAAAGCGCAAAATGAATATAACAGCCCTTGATTTTTGACGAAAAAGAACGATTTTATTTTTAATTCTTCCTGGTTTCGAGTGTTTCCCGGATTTGCGCGGCAGCCTTGTCGGCAAACGCTTCCAGCATTTCTTCTTTTTTCATGCTTTCTGGATACGAGGCAACAATCCCGCTGACTGAGGCATTCCGGCAGTTAATCAGTTTCGCGCTGAAATAAACGCTGCCGTCCATGCCGTAAATCCGGCCGGTCAAAATAAAATCCGCACCCAGCATCGTGCCCAGTTGCAGCGACTGCTTGCCGGAAGTCATGCCGTCTGCGGTCAATTTCCGTTCGGCCATGATCTTGTCGATATTTTTGCGCTCGATCATCCGCACATTGTCATATTCCGCCAGCCTGGCAAAAATCAGCATTTCCAGTTTTTCGCCGTCGGGGTGGACCTGCTCCTGCCGGTCATAAAAATTCAGCACGGCCACGCTCTTAGTCGTGTTATCGGCGGCGGCTGTTACCAGACAAAGACAGCCAGCCAGCAGACTAGCGAGCCACCGGTTTATTATAGTTCCGGACAAAGTCAGACAGGTCATTTCATTCTCTCCTTTTATAATTCAAGGTCAACTCGCGGTAAAGCTCCGGCAAAGGCTTGCCCAGCCAAAGTACATATTTTATCCAGTATTCCGAACAAATATTCAAAAGAGCTTGACGATTGAATGTTTCGTCACGCAAATCCGGATCATTAAGGCCGTCAATCAGGTAAAAATATAATTCCAGTTCGAAAAGTTCAGGGTGTTCAAGCAGCAGCGATTTCAGCATCTGCGGGTTTCCCCAGCGGATGGCGGCAATACTGTTCATATCTTTACATTCAGTTACTGACAGCATGGCGGTGATGATCTCTTTTCTTCCGGCCCTGGCCATCAGATAATAAATCTCATCCATCCCGTCCCGGTATCCCAGGCAGCACCGGCCTGCCCGCAGACCTTTCAGCGCCAGTTCGCAGGCGGCGCGGTCGCCGCGATAGACTTTAAACGCTAATAAATCATATGCGTTATATTTGGTTTTTAACTGGTAAAGTGTTTCAAATGATGACGGCAACCCGATTGTATCTATTTCACTCAGTAAATTTTCCGCGGCGGAGCTGCCAAGCTTTGCCATTATGGCAATGCAGATCATATCCTTCAGTTTGATTTCCCCATATTTTTCCTGCCGCTCTCTGATAATTTGCTTCAATTTAAGTTCCAGGAATTTGCGTCCGCTGTCACATTCCGCATATTCCTTGTTTCGTTGGCGTTCATCGGCATCATATATGCCGCTTCCATAACCGGAGCGCTTTTCTTCATCGGGGTTATAATCTGCGAATTTCTTCTCGACGGGAATAAATTTCATGTCCGGATTTTTGGCGATGGCCAGATAACTCCTGATTAGTGAGATTTTTGTTTTGTCAAATTTATACGAGCAATCGTTTTGCGTAATTTCCATGAGGCGCCCGGTGCTTTCCGCCAGTTTCAGCGAACGGGTCAAGGCGCTTGAATCACTGCCCCCGAAAAGCGGTTCCGACTCCCATAGCGCCAATGAAACATATACTGCATCATGCTTTTCTTCCTGGCAATTTCTGTCTTCAAATGCCGTAGCCCATATTCCGTATCTCCGTACCTCGTCACGCTTTAAATACTCGGGGTATTTTAAGTTGCCGAATTGCAAATACTTGACCCATGTCCGGCACTCGCCGCCGGGGTTCCATTCCTGCCCGATCGGCGTCAGGCGTTCAGCATACTCTGCATCAAGATTTTCATTTGAAAAAGCATTTGGGATGTATTTATGAAATACTCCGTTCTCAGTTACTCCGAGCAGTACCTCCACCCCTGCGGCTTTTGATTTTTTATTGACTTCATTCCTGGAGGCAGTTTCAGGCGGCGCTTTTCCGGCAACAATGTCGCGCAGACGGGAATATTCCGAAGGCGCCGCAATCGGCGCATTTTTCTGCTGCATCATCACTTCAACAATTTGCATGGCGCGAGTGTAATTTCTCATCTGGCAATGATAATCTTTCAGTTGCCACCAGACTGATTTATCGGTCTTCCACATTTCTTCCAGGATTTTGACAGCATTCTCCCGGTTGCCAAGCTGCCACTGTTTTTCCGCAAACTCCGGCTTGCTCATTTCCTTCCGGTCTTCCCGTTCCGTTAATGATTTATACTTTTTTTCGGAGTTGCTCAGACCGAAGCGCTTCATGAAGCAGTCATATATTTTCCAGTGTTCACCGTCAAGTTCATGTTTTGTCTGCCCGATTGACTCGTTGCCGCCTGGAATTGCAAGTTTTATCTTTTTGCAGGCGTTGGCCAGTTGCGCAGTCACTGCTTCAACAGTGCCAGAACACTGCAACGCACCGGCGCAAATTCCGCTCCGGATATCGGTTAAGGTGAACGCATATTGCTTTTTGTCATTTTCCAGCCACACCCGGCCGGAAATAAGCACAGTGCCGCTGATATCGCTATCCAGATTCTCGCCCTGTTCCCGCATCAGGGCCTGTTCCCCGAAAATGGTTTTCCAACTGTCGCGGGTCATAATATTACAGTCAGGCATCAAGCCGCTAAGTCCGATCATAAGGGACTCGCTAATGGCCTTGTCCTCCGCGACCATGCTTTGCTGACGGACCGCCTCCAGCGGATTAAAGATAAATTTTACCGGAACGGATGCTTCTTTCGGCGATGCCGCGCTCTTGAAAAACACCCGGCATCTTATTTCCGCCGCCAGTTTGTCGCCAAGTTCCGCCGCCTTCTCCGGCATCTTCAACTCTTCCGCGCTGATGGAGCCGATCCGCCAGGCGAGAAATTTATCGTCCGCATTCGACGGCAATATCCAGGTGCCGGAACGTATGACATCCTTATAATCAAACGCTTTGTTCTGAATCAGCCACAGTTCCGCGCCGTTGCCCTGCTGGCGTGAATAATCCCGCACCAGTACCGTGAAATCGGCGGACAGGGTTTTGATCAAAATGCTTTTTTCATAAGACATCGTCAGTACCTTTTCTTCGACCACATGATTGCGGCTGGTCCGGTCCAGCAACTCAAAATCAGCCTCCTGTCCAAGCTTCCGCACTGCCGCCGAAAACAGCCGCATTCCAGGTCCGCCTGTGCGCTCGTAGCACAGCGCCGGTTCCCAGAAGCTGATCCGGACCGGCCGCGCCGCCGGTTTTTGCGGATAGGTGTAAACGATGGCTTTAGAACTTTCCGGATAAGGGTTCTCCAGGTTCTCCAGCAATATTCTGGTTTCGGTCAAGCCTTTTTCTTTTGTCCAGACTTGAGCTTTTATGTTAGCGTCATCCAGCGCCATCGAGTATGCATAAATCCTGTCCGGCGCTGTTTGCTTATCAATAAATTCCGTCTGGTTAATATCGCAAGTGTGAATGACTTTTTGATCGCGGAGCAGTTTTATGTCCGGCGGCCCTGTAAACTGTCCCTGATCTATCCGTCCCGCCAGCGGATCCCAGGTCAGCTTAACCGAGCCGTCATCCAGCAATTGCGCCCGCAATCCGGTCGGAACCGGCGGCAGTTGGACGCGCAATGTATTCGTTTTGCCGCCATATGCGAATTCCAGCTCCGCCACCGGCGTCCCCGGATAATTTAACGTCACTTTCCGGATTGTTTGCGTGGAAATGTTGCTATCCGCCTGAAGGCTGACTTTGCGTCCGTCAATTTTCAGCGATCTTAACTCAGCCTGACCTTTTATCTCAAATAAACGGTTTTTGCTGAACACCGGCTTGATCTCGATTGCATCCGGAACAAAACGGCTCATTTGATTTTGTCCGGAACGGCTGTAGCGCCAGCAACCACTAAGCGGAGGCGCGGCGGATTTGAAATATACTGGCGGATTGAACCGGTTCTGTTTCGACAATGCGCTGGCAAGCTGTCCTTCCACCGGGGCATTGGAAACAGGAATTGCAGTCTGTCCGTTTTGTAAAACCCCGAGCAGCGGATCTTTGCCTGGAAACAGCGGCGTCCATGTCCACGTTTTCAGATCATCTGCCACTACCGGCCGCGGAACCAGCGGAACCCTTAGCGGATTGGATTCGGTTAGCGGCAATCCGGATTCCGAACACAGCTTTATTTTGTAAAAAACATTATTGCTGCCGCAATCCAAGGCTGCGGCGTCGGCGATGTTGAAATTCAAAGACGCGCCCATCGGGTTGCCGGTTCCAGTTATACGCGTTACAGTGGTTTGTACGCCGTTTATCATTCTGATTTCCTGTGTCCTGACTGGTGCCTGTAGCGTCCTGGTCTCAGGTCTTTGAAAATTTTTCAGGATATCATTGTATATCAGGGAATATTTGCCGTCATTCGTTGCGGCGCGATAAATTTTCATTCTTACCGGCTGCTCCTGGTCCGGCTTGAACCTGATATATCCAGAAATCGAAACTCTGAATTCACGGGTCCCGGCACGGAGCGCGTAAGGGTGAAAATCGCAATTACACTCTGCAATCGCTTTCAGCATTGTTTCCGCTGCCGCCTCGTCGTTCTTTTCTTCTGTTTCCGTCGCTTTTCCAGAAAATGCTTCCGGCGGCGGCGCGGGCCGAGAGTGTTTCGTCGCAACAGCCGTGCCGGGATTCTCAGCGTTTGTGGAACCTGTCATCTCCGGCGAAACCGCGCTGGCAGTTTCCTGCGCTTTATAATTTTTATAGGTATCGAACAGGCATGCTCCGGCAAAAATCACCAGGGCGATTGCGCCGGTGAGCTTGGCCGCATAGAACACTTTCTTTCCATAACTGCGCGGAGAAATTTTGGCGTCTGAAGATACTTTTGGCGGCAGGGTATCCGGCGGCGTTTTAGATGCCGGCGGACTTGAAGATATTTTTGGCGGCAGGGAGTCTGAAGATTTTTTCGATGGCATTGCCGTCGGAATCGCTTCGCCGGTAACGACGTTGCGGCCGCAATGAATACAAATTACCGCCCGCGCATTCATCAGATATTTCGAACAATACGGGCATTTTTTCATACTGGTTTTACGCTCATTACATTATAGAAAATAAATACATAAAATTTTTTGACATGATCGCTGCCAAAGAATTCTGCAATTCTTCCCTTAAAACCCACTAATGTAATTTGATTTTTATATTTTAAAAGCAATATTTTTATTTAAATCTAGATTTTCAGGAGAAAAATGTGTTTAAACAAATATAAATGGTTGCTTCCGGCAATTCTTACGGTGATCACGCTGCCGCCGTTTCTGTCCGCGGCCGGCGAAATGACGCTCTCCCGGCATAATTTTTATGCCGGCGAAAAATGCCGACTGACAATCGCGCTTCCCGCAAACTTGCCCAGCCAGTCCGGCATCGCCTGGACCATCAGCAGCATGGGGGCCGAACTTTGCGCCGGGAACGCCGCGGCCAGGCCGGACGGAACATTTGAAATCGAATTCAACGCCCCGCAACTGAAACCGGAAATCTCGGTCAAGGCGGAGTTAGTCTGCAGAAACATTCCCGGAACTCCGGCCGCGCCGTTGTTTTTACGTTCTGCGGAAATCTTCACCCCGCTGGCCGCCATTGAAGCGCGGAAACTTAATATCCTGAAAGCCGGCGAAGCCGAAGATCCGTTGACCGCCGCTTTTAAAGCGCGGAAAATCCCGTTCAAACAGATCGGCAGCCTTGAAGAATTTGACGGTCAGGCGCTGATTATTTGCGGGATGGATTTCGATGAAAACCAGGAGTCCGCCAAAGCGTTGGCCGCACTGGCCGCGCAAGGCAAGAAAATAATCATTCTGCCGCCGCTGAAAGGCCATTTTCCGGCCGGCAGCCGTCTGTACGGGCAGATCATACTGGACAAGGCAGAATATATTAAAAGCTTTAACAAAGACTTTGATCTTCCGCCTGCCGCCGGTTCGTTTACAGCTTCCGCGTGGGATGAAGCTTTTGTCCTGTCCTGTTCCGGCCAGGCAGACGGCTTTTCCTGCGGCATATTTAAGGCCGGGCGCGGAGCCGTCATCATCACAACCTGGGATTTGGCGAAAATGCAGGAGACTAATCCATCCGCCTGGTATCTGTTGAAAACATGGCTGCTCTTATGATTATGAATTTTTAACTTAAAAAATAGAGGGAAATGGTATGAAAAAAGCATTTATCACCCTGGTCGCGTTAATTTCCGTGCTCGGCACCGCTATTGCGGCGGAACCTTATCCCACCGCTGTTCTGCCGTTCACCGAGAAAGGCCCCGGCCTGCAGGACAAAGGCTCCCAGATTGCGAGTATTATCTTTGCCGCGCTGGCGGAAAAGCCGGAACTATGGCTGGTGGAGCGCGAGGATATCAGTAAAATTCTTCAGGAACTGGAGTTAAACTCCTCCGGCATGGTCAACCCGCAGCAGGCGGCGAAGGTCGGCGAACTCAGCGGGGCGAAAATCCTGATTACCGGCTCCGTATTCAAAAGCGGCAGCAAGACGTTTATTATCGCCAAAATCATCGGCACTGAGACCAGCCGGGTGCTTGGGCAAAGTGTCAACGGCACCCAGGAAATTGATGTCATGGCTCAACAGCTCGGACAGAAAATTGGCGAAGCCATTGTCAAGCAGGCCGGGGACATCATGCCGAAAACCGTCGCCAGCGAAGATGTGGTTAAAGAACTGACGGAGAAACTCGGCAGTGCGCCGCGCCCGGCGCTGTACATAAAGATCAAGGAAGAACATATCGGACGTCCGGTGATAGACCCCGCGGCGGAAACCGAATTGAAGCTGATCTGCCAGAAATTGAACTTCAAGCTGGTTGATGATCCGGACAAGGCTGATGTGGTTATCACCGGCGAAGGAATGAGTCAGTTCGGGGCAAGCCACGGCGCATTAAACAGCGTCCGGGCCAGAGTCGAAGTCAAAGCCGTTGACAAAAACAACAATATTCTTGGCGTTGACCGTCAGACTTCCGTCTGCGTCGGCATGTCCGAAACCATTACCGGCAAAGATGCGCTGCAGCGCGCCGCGCTGCAACTGGCGCCGCGCTTTATCCCTAATCTCGTGAAGAAGTAATAATCTTTTTACTCATTTCGCAGGGCGGCGATGATATTCAGGCGGGAGGCGTAACAGGCAGTCAGGGCGGTTACCGCTCCGGCGGTCAGCAGCAGGCAGGCGAAGAAGAGCGCCAGGCCGGACCAGGGGGGAGAACCGGCGGGGGAACTCAGCGCCGGCAGGATGGCCGCGGCGGCACCGATTATTCCGCAGCATAAACCGCAAATGAAAATGAAGAGATGTTCGGCCAGCAGCATTGTCAGCAGATCGCGGCGGGAGAACCCGGCCGCCCGCATCCAGGCGAATTCCGGCAGTCTTTCCAGCATATTGCGCAGCATCAGCACTCCCAGCCCGGTGGATCCGGTAACCAGGCCGAGTCCGCCCAGCGCCAGGAAAATCATCAGATAGGTGTTCGGGACCACATTGTACCGGGCCAGCCGCAAGGCGGAATCTTCAATCTGCGGCCCGGTGACCGTCAGGCCTTTCGCCAGATTTGAGATAAGCGGCTTCAAGTCTTTCGGCGCGGCATCGGCCAGCATGATTTTTGAGCCGGAGATATCCGGAAACATCCGCAGGAAATTCTGTCTGGAAACCAGTACGCTGCCCTGAAAGAGTGAATTATCGAGCCCTCCGACCAGCAGCAGTTTCCAGCGTCTGCCGTTTTCGCCCTCATATTCAATGGTATCGCCAGGCTGTTTGCCCAGGCTCCAGTTGATTACCGCCATATCGGCGATTGCCGGGATGATTTCGGAATCGGCGGACTCGCGGTTCAGGAGTTCCCATGGCGAGGCGTATCTGCCGCTGCCGGGCATGACCCCGGCGAACGAAAATCTTGAAGCCAGTTCTTCCGGAACAACGCCCAGAATGCGCGGACGGGTGACCCGGTTGAGGTTCAGACAGCTTGCCTCGCTGCCGGGCGCGGCGCATAACTGCACGAAGCGGGTGTTTTCAGGCAGATCCAGATGATAACGCAGACGGCCGGCGGCGGTGCTGATGTCCGCCAGCACCGGCAGCGCGGTTTCAATATACAGCGCAAAACCGCCGGTGCCGCTGTCCTGCCGCGCCGGATCCCGCAACACGCCCTGGCGGTTGACCGAGACGGCAGTTATCAGGAAAATACCGCAGCTCAACAGAGCGATCGCCGCCAGCGAACGTCCGGGGCGGCGCGAACAGTTGCGCAATCCGCACAGGATCATTCCCGGACGGCGGTTTCTGAATAAGGCCGGAAGGCGGCGCACAGTAAACAGGCACAGCAGCAAACTTCCGGTCAGCAGCAGCGAGCCGCAGCCGAAAAAGATCCCGGCGCGGGCCTGGCCCTGTCCGGGATTCAGCAGCATAACAACCGCGGCCGACAGCAACAGCGCCCCGGCGGTGCGCAGCCGTCTGTCCTGATGCCATTTCCCGCTGGATTTTAAAGCCGTGAATTGCTGACAGACAGTTTCAACCGGACGTTTTTTGAAGAATTTAGACTGTACTATGAACAGCACCAGCAGGGAGATTGCGCAACTGATAGCGAAAGTCAGGAGTAAAGTCGCGGAATTCACTTCAAAAACCAGTCTGGTTCTGCCGATCGCGCCGCTCCATACGGTGGCAATTCCCCACAGCAGTCCTCTGCCGTAAAGCACGGCCAGCGGAATGCCGCAGGCGGCCCCGGACACTGCCACCGCACCGTGTTCGATAAACAGCATTTTCCTGATCCGGCGGCGTTCCCAGCCCAGCGCGGTCAGCGTCATGATGTCATTGGCGCGGCGTTCCAGATTGAATCCGGCGAGAACGGCGGTCAGCAGCAGCGCCGCCGCGACGACAAAGAAGCTCAGGCCCAGAAACAACTGTCCGAAGTCAACGGCGTTGCGGCTGCCGTGCATTCCATCCTGCAATACCGGAGTCCATTGCAGATTTAAATCCTGCGACGGCAGTTGCGCCAGCAGTTTTTCCGATATTTCCAGCGGAGTGCTTTTGCCGGAAAAGCGGCAGGCGGTGGCTTCGCCGAAACGGTTGCCCCATATTCTGGCGGCGGTTTTATAGGAGACGAACGCTTTCGGAGTGCCGCGATACAACTCCCAGTACGCTTCGTCACGCTGGCGGATGCGGCTGGTGTCTATCGGCAGTCCGGTACTCCAGTCGCGGCAGTTTTCGCTGTCGGTCATTCCGGGATAATCCGGCATCAGTTCGCGGCTCGACAGATTGTCTTTCAGCGTATAAATTCCGGCAACTTTGAATTCAGCGCTTTGCTCAATCAGCGTTCTCAACGGACTGATGACGTAATAGCTCATTTTGACTTTGTCGCCGGTCCGCAGCGCCAGATCGCCGGCCAGCCAGCCGCTGACCCAGAGGTTGGGACAGCTTTCATCTCCTTCCGGATAGTTTTTGTCCTGCATCCCGCAAACGAAAGAGTACGGCGTGGAAAATTTGCCGGATTCGATTTTATTGACAAACCCGGTCAGAATCAGCCGGTGTTCAAGTTTCAGCTTATCAATCGCGTTCACGACCTGGCGGGGAATGAATACCCGGTCGCATTTCAGCGCGATTTCCCTGTCCGGCAGTTTGCTGAATTTCCAGCCGAGATCATCTGCGGTAATGCTTTTTTTCAACGCGGCGGTCAGTGCGGCCGGATTGGAGCCTTGCGCCGCGAGCAGCCAGTCGGCCCTGCCGGGAATGCCGAGTTTTCCCGCCAGCCATTCGCGGTCGACAAAAATATTGACCGGCAATACCTGGGAGTTGATCAGACTGAAATCGCCGAAGTGAGAATTCGGAATGATTTCGCCGCATTGCACCCGCAGGGCGGCAGTTGCCCGGTCGAGGGAAGTCATTGGAATATCCGCCGGCATCCGGTCCGGCTTCAAAACTCTCAGCAGCGCCGTTTCGCCGGTTTTAATTCCGGCGGCCTGCATTGCTGTCCGGTTCAGCCAGACGGTATCGGGCGGGAGGGAATACTCGTCTCCGGCAGGCGATAAACGGAAAAAATCGCGGCTGACGCCGTACAGATTAGCCTTGACCGCGCCATGTTCCGATGCCAGAAAAGCTTCGACCCGCAGTACCGCCGCGCAATCAGTTCCGGTTTTCCCGGCAAGTTCACCGGCAAGGGCGGAGCGGAAATAATTCTCCTGCTGAATCACCGCATATTCGACTTTTCCCAGCCGGTCGCCGACCAGCTTGAACAGACTGGCCCGGACCGAGTCGCCGATAATCAGCGCTCCGCCGATAACTGCGGTCGCCATCATAATCCCGGCCGCCGTCGTCAAATTGTGCGGCAGATAATAGCGCAGATTGCGCAGCGCCAGTTTCAGACAGTTCATTCTCATTCGCGGTTCCTTATCAAGATTGAGCGAGTTTGCCGTTGCCGAGGACATAGCGGCGCTGTGCGGCGGCCGCGGCGCGTTCAGAATGAGTGACCATCAGGATGGTCATGCCGTCGCGGTGAAAACCGGCCAGCAGCTCAAGCAATGCATCAGTGGCATGAAGGTCCAGTGCGCCGGTGGGCTCGTCCGCCAGCAGCAGGCCGGGGGAGTTGATCAGCGCGCGCGCCACCGCCACCCGCTGACATTCGCCGCCGGACAACTGGGCGGGATAATGGTTCATCCGCGATTCCAGCCCGATCCGGCACAACAGTGACCTGGCCCGGGCCAGTGCGGTTTTGCCGTCGATTTCCGCCGGGATGGTCGGCAGCAGGACATTTTCCAGGGCGGAACATTGCGGGAGCAGATGGTGGAGTTGGAAAACCATTCCAAGCTGACGGGAGCGCAATTTTGCCGCCTGGTCTTCCGGCAGTCCGGCGACTTCCCGCCCGGCGAGTTTGATGCTGCCGCTGTCCGGCGTGTCGAGCAGCGCAATCAAGTTAAGCAGCGTGGTTTTGCCGGAACCGGAAGGCCCGGTCACGGCGATCCATTCGCCAGGTTTGACGGACAGGTCAATGCCGGTCAGTACCGGTATCCGGCCTGCCGGTTCCGGATAGGAACGGACGACTGCCGACAACTCTAACAATAAATTACTGGAATCGTTCATTTGCCGGTTCCTTCATAAATGAATTTAAGGATATATATACTCTATAAGGTTGAAAATTTAAAATAGATCGCAACCGCTTTGCGGTGAGTGTCTTGCGTCCGTATTTTTCCGTTCCTTCTTCAGGCGATATTTATATCGCCCATCAGGCGGATCGAAAAAATCCAATCCACAATCCTACTCGTCTATGTTAAATTTTCAACCTTATAGAGTATAATTTTAGACGGAATCAGATGAAAACGAAGATCAGTCCCACGGCCATCAGGGCAAGAGCGGTCAGTACGGTCAGAACGCGTTTGCGGGCGGTGCCTTCCTGGGCTTTCACGCCTTTGAAGCCGGAAATCCGGGAATAGCTCTGGGTGTGAATATAGCGGAGCAGATTTTTCCGGCTGTGGCGTTTAGAAGTGTGTGTGTGCAAAGTCATTTCAAGATCCGCCCGCGCCCATTGAGAAGTAAATAACGGCGCTTATGATCAGGGCTCCCAGAAAAATCGCGATCGCCGCCGGCAGGCTGAAGACAAATCCCAGGCGGAATATCTGCAAAAAAGTCATGGAATTGATGTCCGGCAGCAATGAACTCTTTGAACTGCCGCCGCCGGAGTGGCCTTCATGCGGCATCAGTTTCTTATACCTGGCGGTCTGGCGGATAAACTCCAGCCGGGAGTTTTCGATTTTCCGGCAGGCGTCGGCCAGCATGGCGGTGTCGTTTTCGCTCTGCACGTCCTTTTCCGCGAGTTCATTAATTTCCACCGACATTTTCTGACAGAGTTCATGCAGTCCGGCGGTTTCTTCCTCGTAGAACTTGAATTTCTTCTGCTCTTCCGGCAGTACCGCCATCGTTTCAATAATCTTATTGTGCAGATCTTTTCTGGATTTCAGGTATTCGTCATGCCGTTTTCTCAGTGCGCGGATAAATTTCCGGTCCGGCTCCGTTGACTTTACCGTTTCGCCTCTTTCAGTCTGGGCGATCTGCTCGTCGGATATCTGCGGAAGGGTTGAAGTGTCGTGGTCATTGCCTTTTTCATAAGTCTTCAGACGGTCTCTGATGTGAATCAGTCCGTCGCTGATATAATCTTTTCTGCTCATACAGCAACCTCTTGTTTAGATACCGCATTTCAACGTGTAATAAAATAACGCGGGAAACGGTATTTCGCCACCGCGTTATCAATTATGCTCAATGTATCTTGAGTCTTCTGGCAACAAAATCGGCGTCCTTGTCGCCTCTGCCGCTCAAATTACCCAGAATATTGACATCTTTGCCGAGAGTGCCGGCGAGTTTGGCGGCATACGCCACGGCATGGGAACTTTCCAGCGCCGGGATAATCCCCTCAAGCCGCGACAGCTTCATGAACATATCCAGACATTCGTCATCGGTGCAGGACACATATTCGGCGCGCTTAATATCTTTCAGCAGGCAGTGCTGCGGCCCGACGCCGGGATAATCCAGCCCGGAAGCGATTGAATAAACCGGAAGCGGATCGCCTTTTTCGTCTTGCAGCACATAGCATTTAAAGCCGTGAATGCTGCCTTTGGAACCTTTGGTCAGGGTGGCGGCATGATCATTGGTATGAAGCCCCAGCCCGGCCGGTTCGACGCCGATCAGCTTTACGTCCAGGTCATGCAGGAACGCGGTAAAGAGGCCCATGGCGTTGCTGCCGCCGCCGACGCATGCAATCGCGTAATCCGGCAGCTTTCCGGTCATTTCCAGGAACTGCGCTCTGGCTTCCCGTCCGACGATGCTCTGGAAATCGCGGACTATCATCGGAAACGGATGCGGCCCGACGACGGAGCCGATGGCATAGAAGAAATTCTGCGGATCTTTGAGCAATTCCTCGAATGCGCTGTCAACTGCGTCCTTCAGCGTGGCGGTGCCGCGGCTGACCGGCACTACCGTAGCGCCGAGAATCTTCATTTTGACAACGTTGGGATGTTCTTTTTTAATATCGACTTCACCCATGTGGATTTCGCATTTGAGCCCGAGCAGGGCGCAGGCCGTCGCCAGCGCAACGCCGTGCTGGCCGGCACCGGTGTCGGCGATGACTTTGGTCTTCTTCATGAATTTAGCCAGCAGCGCTTCGCCCAGGCAATGATTGATTTTATGCGCGCCGGTATGGTTCAAATCTTCGCGTTTAAGGTATATCTGCGCGCCGCCGGCAGATTCGCTCAGCCGCCTGGCGTGATATACCGGGCTGGGCCGGCCGACATAGTATTTGTAAAGATAATTCAGTTCATCCTGAAATTTTTTGCTGTCTTTGATTTCCAGATACGCATCATTGATCTCGTTCATTATTTTGATCAGATACTCCGGAATCAACTGCCCGCCGTATTCACCGAAAAAGCCATTTTTGTCCGGCAGATTTTTGTGGTCAAGCTTCTCTTTCATTGTTCACCTTTTCTGTTATCAGTTAAAAAAATTATGAATCTTTTATTCTTAACATATTTAATGACTGCATGTATCAGGTTAAAATAAATCCAGTCCGTCAATCCTGCAAACCGGAAAAAATAAAAAAAGCTATATCGACAGACATCTCACACTATCCTGTTGCGAAAAACAGTACACCGCTTAAAAAAATTATCCGGATTGTAAAAGGGCACATGAGCAGTCGTGAGTACAGTTCTAAATTAAAAATTCATTTCGTGAGGAAGCATACAAGGTTGCATTCGGCAATCAAAAGTTTATATTGACGGGGAGCCTTTAAGCCGGCCCTTTTAAAAGAAATGGCATAAACTATAAAGGCAAAGAGGATTATTTCACGGATTACAGGATAAAGATGTTATGCAGAAACACACGAAGTCCAAGATAGTTTTTTTTCATCTTTTATTTGCAAGTATAGTCGTTTTTGCTTTATTCATTCGTCTCTACGGCCTTTGTCGCGGATGGATCTATGATGAGATATGGGGACTGACTTCATGGATGAAAACCAGCGACTGGACAATCTTAAATATGCTGGATTATCAGAACAATCACCCGCTTAATACTGTCTGCATGAAGTATGGAAACATGTTTTTTGGACTGAATTACTTCGCCATACGATTTCATGACTTTATCGCCGGAGTTTTGCTGATTCCTGTTGTCTACATGCTTGCAATTGTTTGGACAAAAAACAAATATATCGCGCTTTTATCTTCAATTTTTGCGGCGGCCCATGGCGGCCTGATTTATTACTCCCAGGTCGCCCGCGGATATTCTTTTGAAACCTTTCTTGTGACGGTGTTTTGTCTTCTTACTGTTCTCTGGATCAGCAGCGCGGACAAATTAAGCCGGATTAAGCGCTGTGGAATAGCATTGGGAATGGTAATTTCGATGATTACGGCATGCATTACATTATGCACCGCAATTTTATTTATTGCTCCAATAATGGTTTATCATTTAGGGTCTTCACCAGAATTTGTGGGTTAATGTCCGTAAAACAGCGTTTACTTGAGATACCGCAGAACCTCCAGTCAGTCAAGAGCTCAATCCGGCATAACCGGTCGCAAGCTCCCTATTATTCCGTTTGATCTCTTGACAGAATGAAGAACCTGCATAGATGTGGCGTTGCCGTTTCCGCCGAAAAAAGTTTTTTTCATCGGAAGCCTTGAAGA
>CAIJKT010001108.1 GCA_903821255.1 uncultured Lentisphaeria bacterium
CTCATTGAACTCCTCGTCGTGATAGCCATCATCGCGATCCTCGCCGCCATGCTGCTTCCGGCTCTGAATAAAGCAAGGGAAAAGGACAGGGCATCGGAATGCGCCAATAACCTGAAGCAATTTGGACAGGCATTCATGCTTTACACTAATGATAACAGCGATAATCTTCCTCCGGCAAGAGATTATGCGCCCACAGCGACATATTGGCATAGAGCCGTGAAGAATGAGGGGTATCTCCAGCCATACCTCAAAACATTGTCAACCGGGGTATTATATTATGGGGTGGTGAATGATACAGGACGCGGTCCGCTGAGTTGTCCTTCCTTTCAGGCTATTCAGGGGGTTGGCGTAAGTACTTACGGGTATAATGGAGTTATTTCTATTCCAGTAAACCTATCCAATCCAACTGTCATCGTCGGCGGTGCAGGTATTTTGCGTAAATTAGCGCGATTTAAAAAGCCTTCAGAAACTTCACTAGTAATGGATGTCGCCTCATGGACCGGAGCCTACGCAGATACCAGCGCTCAAACCAAAGCACATTCTGTTGGAGGCTCTGATTATCAGATAGCGTACCGTCACGGCGGAAAATCCCTCGTGACCGGCGCTGCCGCTAATGTGACTTTTGCTGACGGTCATCTTGAAAGCAAGAAATTCGGCTCACTTCCCAGCGAAGATACAGGTAGCGCAGGATGGACTAATTCACGCACAAAATACTATTTCTGGTCTTCACAGCCCCCGTTATACTAAACTCAATAAAACCAATATATTGGATATGTGCCAGGACTTCTAAATGTCCTGGCATAATCGTAAGATGCTCACGTAATTTAGTAGAACCATTTAGATTCTTTAACCACAAAACTTGAGGATTTGATGAAAAAAAAGTACCCCTTGCTAGTAGTAGGATTCTGTGCAGTCGTAATAACCGGCAATGCGGTTGCTCAAGTTCCGGGGGGGGCTGCCGGGAACAACATTGCTCTGGGCAAGAAGTATACGATGAGTGCGCTTCCTACCAATATGTGGGAAAAATCGCTGAAAGCAGTTCCTGATTATTCGAAAATCCTTACGGACGGGATAATTGAGAAAGGGGAAAGCGGTTCTTTCTGGGTATCGGATAAATGTGCGAATTTCAGCGGCGCGATGAATACGGATGTTATCATTGACTTGGGCAAGGAGTGCCCGGTCTCCGCGATTAAGACCCGGCACGGGGCGCGACCTAGTGCGGGAATATGTTTCCCTAAGAAAGAGGAATATTTTGTCGGTGACGACGGGGTGAAATTTTACAAGGTTGGTGAATTCAAGAATACATTTGATGACTATTCTCTTAAAGATGAGCTGGAAATAAAAAAAAGATTTGCCGCCGGAGTCAAGGAATATGGCATCAGCGGTTTGAAAACCAGAGGTCGCTATGTCATGGTGCGGACTTACGGTTCCGGCGTCGGCAAGGCTTTTCCAAATTACGTTGGATATGACGAAATTTTTGTAACAGATGGCAATTTTGCACTGTCTGAGGCGGTAAGGGACGAATCTGCGGCAATCGGGCTCAAGACGCTGGATATTCCGGCGAATGTGCTCGGATACCGGATAAATCCGCCGGATTTACAGAAGATGGCGCAGCAGCAGCCGATGTATATGGCGCTGGCACCGACTCAATTTCTCGGGGACAATGAGTTCCATCTTTCGGTTGGCGGGGTGTACGCATTGACATTTTCGCCATTGATCAGCAACGGCA
Source organism: uncultured Lentisphaeria bacterium (assembly GCA_903821255.1). The sequence continues at coordinate 1,730 of CAIJKT010001108.1, forward strand.
AAGCGATTACGGACACAAGGTTTGAATGTGAATTGCCTTCATCAATTGAATTGCTCGGATATCATAGAGAAAGCAAACTGATTTCCACCACACCGGTGACGAAGAACGGCAGCCCCTATCTGAAATATTCATTTGCTATTCCCAAATTGACCGATTTTGCCAAGTCGTACAGTGAACAGCTTTATTTGATTATCAGCAGTAAGAGTACTGCTACTGGTAAAGCCGGAGATGCTTATTATCAGTATTCTTATAATACTGACGGGAAAAAATATGATCGTTCAGATTCATTTGCGGTTATTGTTGATCAGCAGATTTCAGCCCGGGAGCCAAAGCGGTTTATCGCCGGATATTGGCTGCCTTACCAGTCACGTTTTCTGTCTAATCCTGAAGCCACTGACAAGATAACCAGTTTCTATCATTCGCTGGGCTTCAATTGTCAGAACGGCGGTAATCTATCTCCTGAATCATCCAGGGCTTGTCGCCGCAACGGGATAACACTTTACGGTGGCAGCGGCTTTGATAACGGCATGATGCTGAGCGGAGACAAGATTCCGGCGGAAGAGCAGTTCAAGTATCATCCTGATAAAGCAAATGATCGGAAGAATGTGATTGGTGTCTGTCCGACGCTGCTTTACACTTCTCCTAAATATGCTGATATATTGAAACAGAAATTTATCAAAACTCTGGCGGCAAGCGATCATATCTATTCCAACTGGGAACCATATATGTTTATGAAGCAGGGGTGCATCTGCGACCGCTGCAAAAAAGAATTCCAGAAGTTCAGCAGCCTCAGTGACGAAGAACTGGCGAAAATTTGGCCTGGCTGCGTAATCAATGAGGAAAATAATCTGCATAACCGATTCTCCTCATATCAGTATGCCAGCATTATCAAGCTGGCGCAAAAGACTACCCGGGAGGTAAATGGCAAAGCCAATTTCATGATCGCCTATGAACCAAGTTTTGTCAATACTGGAACTCCATGGTCCAAGTATCATGCACATAGCGATTTCTACAAAGATATTGATATGACAATCATGTGGTCATACCCGAACACAATATCACTGAGCGCGATAGATATAAAATCGATTCCGGGCGACAACCTGGCGCAGTTGCCGGAAGATTTTGCCGACGCCAAAAGAATTGCGGACGAGGCAGGGCGCAAGGAAGGTAATGTTACTTATCCCAGGATTTTCTTCATGGGCACGGAATACATGTTCAACAACCTGGTCATGCCGAAAGATTACTATTTTTTATCGCTGCTCTGCTTTTTCAGCGGACTGGACGGCTACGGCACCTGGTGCACCCACTTTAAATGTGATGCCCGCTATACAGCAATGAACGCCAAGGCCAACACGATCATCAGTGATCTTGAGAACATTGTGCTGGACGGCAGGAAAGTGGAAAATGTTAAAATAAAAATTGTTTCCCCTGTTCCTGAGAAAATCAGCGACAAGCCGGTGAAACTGTCCATTGTCCGGGCTTTTGAATATCAGGGCAGGGAACTGGTTGCGGTCGGCAATGACTATATTTACAGAATTTATATTAAACTCTCAATCAGCGGCTTGCCGGCGGGTGAGTACAGTTTGACTGATGCAATTGGCAGGACTGTTTACCGGAAAGACCGTAACTCCGGATATTCCGCACAGGAGCTGGCCGACGGGGTGCTGATCCAGATCAACGGCAAGGAATGGGCGGCGCTGATGCTGAACTCAAGTTTGGCAAATTCCGCTGATTACACGCTTTGTTTTCAGGCTGACAGCGAAAAGTATCTAGCCAAAGATACCCCGGGATTAAAATCAGTTATAGCTGATTTCCGCTGAGCATTTGCAAATATGTCAAATCAAAGTACTCTATATTCAGACTTAGGAAATTAAATCTATGAATTCCAAGGAACGAGTGAGGGCGGCTATCGCCAAGCAGCCGGTGGACCGGGTGCCGCTGGGTTTTTATCTGGTTGACCACGATACTATTTCCAGGGTGATCGGGAGACCGACTTATCTCCGCAACCGGGTGGCGCAGAAGCTGGCCTACTGGGAAGGCCGCCGCGATGAAGTCGTCGAGAGCATGAAAGCCGATATCACTGACTTTTACAGGAAGATAGACTGCGCTGATTTGCTGACTTTCAAAGAAGGCCAACCGGAGGGCGTCGCCGTGCCGCCCAAAGGCTTTAAACCGGAAAATCCACCCCGCAAAATTGATGATAACACCTATGAAGAAGCCAATGGCGCCATCTGGAAATTTTCCCCGGATGCCAACGATGTCGCGTTGATTCCTCACTTTAAAGTGTCCGATGAATTGAAGGAATATACTGTAGAAGAATTTTCCGGACGTACTCCGCCGGCAATACCTGACCAGTCATGTTTTGAATACGCCGATCACCTGATTGCAACTTTCGGCAAGGACAAATATATCGCCGGATTCTCCGGCGGCCTGGTCGCGATTACAATGCTGGACGGCACCGAAAAAGGCCTGATGACGCTGGCGTTGCAGCCGGATGAGATCAAGGCGTGCAATGAGCAGCGGGTTTTTCAGCAGAATTTCCTGGATGACTACTACATCCGGCCCGGCGTTGACGGCGTGCTGACTGAGTACGATATGGCCGGCACTAACGGTCCGCTGGTTTCGCCGGCCATGTTCCGTGAACTCTGTTTCCCGTATTACCGGGAGCGGATGCGGCATATCAAGCGGTATGTGCCGCAGGTGATTCTCCATAATTGCGGCAACAATCTGCCGATCATGGATATGCTGGTTGACGGTGGTATCGATGCCTATGAATCAATTCAGACTACCTCCGCCATGAGTATTAAAACTCTGATTAAAGGGTACGGCGAACGCCTTTGTGTATGGGGCGCGGTGGCGCTGGAATCCTTGATTGACGGTACTCCGGACGATGCCCGCCGCGAAGTCAGGCGGTGTTTCGACGAGGCTAAAGACGCTCCAGGATTCATCCTCGGTCCAAGTCATTCCATCGCGTTCGGAACAAAATACGATAACTTTATGGCCATGCTGGATGAATTTGTTAAACTGCGCGACCGTAAAAACTGCTGAGTATCATATTGTGGATTGAAAATGGTTGACACACCCCACCCGACGGACAACCGTCCGACTCCGACACTTTGGAGTGTCGTTGAGCAGAGACTGTTTCGCCCATGCGGCCAGCA
>CAIJKT010001109.1 GCA_903821255.1 uncultured Lentisphaeria bacterium
ATGCGCTTCCATGGAAGTGGAACGCAAACTTTCAGTATTCGCCGCTAGCACGGCAAGTACTTCCGCCTGTCCGGCGCAAAAGAGCTGTCCGTCAGCGGATTCCCACAAATGCTCAAGCGGCTGCTGCCACCTGAAATAAATAATCCCGGCAAAACAAATTAATGAATAAAAAAGAATTATTGAGCCTGCTGGAGGAATTCAATCACTTTCATCCCGGAAAAGTGCTGGGACAGAATTTCCTGATCGATAACAACCTCCTGGATTTCATCATCCGCACCGCCGATCCACAGCCCGGAGAGATTATTCTGGAAGTTGGACCCGGTTTCGGCGCGCTTACCCGGAAGCTGCTGGACGCCGGCGCGGAAGTATACTCCATCGAGTTCGACTACCGGATATGTGATTTCCTGCGCAAACACTCGCTGCCCGGCAATTTTCATTTGATCGAAGGCGACGCCTGCCAGGTGAATTTCAATGATTTTCTGCCTCCGGGCAAACCTTTCCGTTCAGTAGCCAATCTGCCGTACTCCATCAGCAGTGTCTTTCTCGCCCGGCTGCTTGAAATGGAAATGCCGCCGCTGAATATGCTGTTCATGCTGCAGAAGGAAATGGCCATGCGGCTGGCTTCCGGACCCGGCACCGGCAATTACGGATCGCTGTCGGTCAGGACGCAGTTGTTGTATGATGTCAAACTGCTGCGCACCGTCCCGCCGCAGGTTTTCTTCCCGCAACCCGAAGTGGAGTCGGCGATTGCGCAATTCAAACTGAAACCGGTAATTCCGGATATGGAATCGCGCCGGCAGGTCAATGAACTGGCAAAAGTCATGTTTGCCCAGAAACGCAAGCAGATATTCAAGCCGCTGCTGGCCGCTTACGACCGCCAGGCGGTTGAAAGCGCCCTGACCGAACTGAATATTTCCCGCGAAGCCCGCCCCGGCGACTTCAGCGCTGACACCTATTTGAAACTGGCAAAATTGCTGAACAGATAGCCTGTATGGATTCAAGAAATTTTCAAAAATACCTGTCCCGGATAAAGCGTCAGGATGACATCGAACCGGCGCCGGGCCGCCGTTTTCATCATGCGGTGGTAATCCCCGCGCTGGCGGAGTCGGACAGTCTGCCCTGCACACTGGCGGCGCTGGCCGTCGGCAGTCCACCCGAATTGAATGAAACCATGGTGCTGGTCGTAATCAATAATTCAACTGAAACCCCGGTCGATAAAATTCAGGATAATCAGTTGATGCTGTCTAAGCTGCGCGGCGGCGACCGGACATTTTGCGGCGGACTTGTGCCTGGCGGCACGTTGTTCTGGATGGATGCGTCTTCGCCGGGCCGGGAAATCAGCCGCAAAGGCGGGGTGGGCGAGGCCCGGCGGCTGGGCATGGATGCGGCGCTGCCGCATCTGGATTTCGCCGAAGAACCGGTCCCGCCGTTGATTTTCTGTCTGGACGCGGATACGCTGGTGGAACCGGCATACTTATCAAGCGCGGTTGAGTTCTTTTTCCGTCATCCCGGCCTTGCCGGCGCGGTGTTCCGTTTCAAGCATCAGGATTCAACCGATCCGGCGGAAAGTGCGGCAATTGCTGAATATGAACTATTTATGCGTTATTATACTATAGCCTTGAGGCTTGCCGGTTCGCCTTATGCCTATTATTCCCTGGGTTCCGCCACGGTCTGCACCGCGGAGGCTTACGTCAGGGCAGGGGGTATGCGCGAACGCAACGGCGGCGAGGATTTCTACTTCATGCAGGCGTTGCGGAAAACCGGCGGTACCGGCCAGATCAACGCCAGTTGCGTATTCCCGTCGTCCCGGCCTTCCGACCGGGTGCCGTTCGGCACCGGTCCCCGAATCCGGGATATCATGCAGGGAATAAGTATGAGATTTTACCATCCGGCGATATTTTTCGAATTAAAGAAACTTTACGCCGCCATCGGCGCGATTCATTCTCCGCAGGATTTTTTCCGGCTTTCTGAACTGGTTGAAGAAGTTCTTTCACCTGATGCCGCGCTGTTTTTCAAGAATAATGCCTTTGACAAAGCCTGGCCGGACATCTTCCGGCATAACCGGGCGTCTTCCGAACGGCTGGCGCAGGCCTTCAATACCTGGTTTGACGCTTTCGCCACGCTGAAGTTTATTCATTTCTGCGAAAACAACTTTCCGCAGTTTCAAAGAATGGAGTTCTGTGACGCTTTCCGGTTGCTGTTCGAGGCTGAAAGTATCGCGTTTCCCACCGGAATATTCGATGATATGCGTACTCTCTTGGATTTTCTCCGGAACGCCGATGAGCGTTTTCCGGATTTACTTTTGAGCTGATTAACATTACATTTTACCTTTTATGATTCTAACCTGAATAATTCATAAACTTATGGCGAAATACTGCAATCTGCTCAAAGTAAAGTCTTTGCCGATATCCTCGCCGTAGCGCTGCTACGACTGTGGTATCGCCAAAATCTTTCTTATTGAGCATATTTTCGTCTTTCATCCATTTTTCATGAATAATCCAG
>CAIJKT010001110.1 GCA_903821255.1 uncultured Lentisphaeria bacterium
ATATTTTTACGAATAAAGAATATAAAGAATATAATGCAGCAAAAAATGGGGTGGATGACGGGACTCGAACCCGCGACCTTCTGGGCCACAACCAAGTTGAATAGCTAGAAATTTACTTAAATGCCGTAAAAGTGCCGTAATTTGGTTTGACAAGGAGCAAATTAGATGATATTATTGCAGGTATAGACAGCAGCAAAATATTATCTCTGATAAAGGAAATAATTTAGCATGAGTATACGAAAACGCAATACATCAGCCGGGCAATCTGAAGAATATCATTATGAGTTTATGCAAGGTGGGAAACGGCATTATGGAGTCTGCGAGGGTTGTACCACAGAACGTGCAGCTTTAGGCTATGAAAAGTCGATCCGCGAAACAGCAAAGAAACTTGCGGAACAAAAGAATGTCAGGGCGCTGGTTGAAAACTTCCGAGATGAAATGACCGGGGGAGGAAAAATCCAGCTTACAGATGCTTACGATTTATCATTGGATAGAATGAAGGATATTCAGCCATCGCCAGCACTGATTAAAGCCAAAAGAGCCTATTGGAGAGACTTTGTTGCTTTTATGAAGGCGCGTTATCCAGATGTTACTACTTTGCCGAACGTCAAACACAATCAAGCTGAAGCCTATATCCAGTATTTGCGGCAAAACGGACGATTTGAAAAGTCTATTAGTTACACGCGTGGCGGATCCAGTGATATTACAGGCTTCACCAATAGCAACTTATCCGTTAAAACCATAAACACTTATCAGCAGACATTGAGCGAAGTATTCAGGCTATTGGCTCGTGACGCAGGAATGATTGACAACCCGTTCACTGATATTCCTAAACTTACACCCAAAACTACCAAGCGAGAAGCTTTTACCGAAAAGGAACTAAGCCTTATCCGTGACAACCTGAACGATTTTACTAGGCCTCTGTTTGTTATAGCAATAGCCACCGCTCTACGCGAAGGTGATATATGCATGTTAAAATGGTCGGAAGTCAATTTAGAAACAGACCTAATCACCCGGCAGATGAATAAAACCGATGATATCGTGGAAATCCCAATTTTACCGCCATTAAAAACGTATCTACTTAAACTGAAGCAATTGGCCGATACAGAAGAAAAAGAAATGAAGGAAAAGATCGGCGATTTACCATCCAATTATGTTCTAAATACGACGGCTGGAGAAATATATAAAGATTACAATATTTTATCCGCAACTGAAACAGCTATAAAAATATCACGCCGGACTAAGTTTGCGGAAATTTCAATTTCAGATCTGACAGAAGAATCCAGGAAGGATATTCAACCGAAACTGGACGAACTAAAGAAAAAAACCTATGTGTTGCCACTTCATGCGAAACTATACCAGGAGAACCGAACAGGCGTATCTTACCGGATCAAACAGTTTCTTGATGGACTTGGCATTAAGACCACCAAACAGGTTGATGGACGGAGTCGTGTTGCTTCAATCAAAGACCTGCATTCATGCCGTCATACTTTTTGTTATTATGCTGGAATGTATGGAATACCATTGATCGTTGTCCAGTCCATCGTCGGGCACAGATCGCCAGAAATGACAAAACAATACAGTGCTCATGCAACTCGGGAAGATAAGCGTGCCAAAATGGAACTGCTGCCGGACTTCATGGGCATGGACGTAACGCCGGTAAAACAGATTGCACCACCGGAGCCAGAGCGGGAGCAGTTAAGAAAATTAGCAGACTCGCTATCGGTTGAGTCGATAACAAAGCTTTTGAATTCTGCGCATGATTTGAAATAATAAAATATTTGCTGTTTTTTTGATTAGGCATTGACAAGTTAAATATTCAGATGTAGATTATAAGTTCTAGTGTTTGTTACGATAATTAATAAGGAATATACTAAAGACATAAAGAAACATATATAGCTGTACTCAGTGGTAATCACAAATGTCACGGACACTGTTTACTTTAAGCTAATGCCCAATGGTGCTGATTAATACCGCGAGCACATCCTCTAGCCTCTATAATTTTTGTTTTACATAATTTTTGTTAAGACAAAAATATCCTCAGCCAAATAGTTCGGGTTGGCCTAAACTGCATATCCGAACTGATGCGGGGTATTCATTAATGAATATTCCGGGCTACCCAACATCTCATATTCATCTAAAATTAGTTCTGCGAGTAGTCGCGGCAAGATGCTATTGTTAGCTTGAGCGTAAATGCGTAACTACATTACAATCAAGGATTAGAGGCAAATAAATATACATATGAGGATATGTAAATATGAAAAAAACTAAATCGATAACCGTAGACAGTACGGTTGATAATATGATCGCCACATTGGAAGCATTACGGGAAAAATCCCATGCTTCTGAGTCCAAAATCGACACCACCTCCGACCAGCGCCGCTGGTTATCCGTTGACGCCGCAGAGAAATACTCTGGATGCGGCCGTTGGACACTCGCTCGGGCCATAAAAGCCAACAAAATCCAGTGTTCCAAGCTCGGTAAATCGAAAAGTTCGAAAGTTTTGATTGACAGGAGTTCTCTGGATAGCTGGTTAGAAAGTTGCCGATGGAAACCTTCCACGTAACTGTGAC
>CAIJKT010001111.1 GCA_903821255.1 uncultured Lentisphaeria bacterium
AGCCGATACGGGTGCCGGTCATCGCAAACGCTTTTGAAAAACCGTGGAGAAACAGGGTTCTTTCCTTCATGCCGGGCAGCGACGCGATTGAATGCAGTCTTTTTTCATAGGTCAGTTCGGAATATATCTCGTCGGTAATGACGATCAGGTCATTATCGATGGCGATTTTCGCGATTTTCTCCATCTGCGCCTTGTTCAAAGTCGCGCCGGTCGGGTTGCACGGGAAATTCAGCAGCAGCACTTTGCTTTTCGGGGTGATTTTCCGGCGGATCGCTTCCGGGTCGACCGCGAACTCATCTTTTTCACTGGTCTCGACCACCACCGGCACGCCGAACGCCATCTTGATTTCCGAGGCGTAGGAGACGTAACACGGTTCATGATAGATGACTTCATCGCCGGGATTGGTCAGCGCGCGGATGGCCAGGTCCAGCGCTTCGCTGACCCCGACCGTGATGATACATTCATTTTCGGGCTTGGACTGCACGCCGTAGTCACTGGCGACATATTTGCATACTTCCTTCCTCAGGGACAGCAGTCCGAGGTTGGAGGTATAGCTGGTATGGCCTTTTTCCAGGGAATAAATCGCGGCCTCGCGGATGTTCCACGGGGTTACGAAATCAGGTTCGCCGATACCCAGCGAAATGACATTGTCCATCGAGCTGACCAATTCAAAGAAATCTCTGATGCCGCTCTTCGGCAGTTCCGCGATATGCTTAGCAACGCGGCATTTAGGGAGTGATTTTAAGTCTTTCATATTCTTCTTCATTATCCATGATCCTTCCGGATTCTTTATATTTTTTCAAAACAAATGTTGTGGATGTGGAAATAATTCCCTCCAGCGTGGACAGCTTGCTGGAGACAAACGATGCGATCTCGTTGAGGGAACGGCCTTTAACTTCCACCCTCAAGTCATATCCCCCGGAGACCAGATACAGATCCGTGACCTCCGGGAAACGGGCAATGCGCTTGGCGACCCGGTCGAACCCGCCTTCGCGGACGGGAGTCACCTTTACTTCAATCAGGGCGCGGACCACGGAAGCGCCGAACATCACATCATCATCCACAATCGCTTTATAGCCCTTGATGACTTTGGAGTCCTCAAGGTCCTTGATGATTTTAATAACTTTGTTTTCAGGTATGCCCAGACGGGCGCCGATTTCGGCAATGCCCATGCGGGCATTTTCAGCCAGGAGATTGATGATCTTTTTTTTCATATTGATTAAGCCTCTGTTTAGAGCGTTGTTAAACATCAAAAAATAACAGATAAAGATAAAACAGCGGGGCGTTCAGCACCAGGCTGTCGAGGAAATCGAAAAACCCGCCCATTCCGGGAATGGCGCTGCCGGAGTCCTTGACGCCGCAGGTCCGCTTCAATACCGATTCCACCAGATCGCCGGCAAAGCCGCCGAAAAAGAGGACAATGCCGATCAGCGCCGAAAAATGAATGGCATGTCTGTCCGGCGACGCTTCAATCAGCGACGAGTCCGGAGAATCAAACACATACCTGGCCAGAATCACGCTGAGCCAGACGGAGCAGATCAGGCCGCCGATCACGCCTTCATACGATTTGTTCGGGCTGATTCCGGGCACGACCTTATGGTTCTTCCCGTCCAGCAGCTTGCCGGTCAGCGTGCCGGTCAGATAGGCGCCGGTATCGCCGATCTTGGTTACCGCCACCATGAACAGCAAAAGCATCGGGTCAATCCGGTAAATCAGCACCATGAAGCTCAGCGGCACCGCCACCATCATGAACACACCCATGGAATTAACAGCTTTATCCACATATTTATCGCGGTTTTCAAAGACAAACAGCATATAAACCCACATGCCGACAACTAAAAAGATTATGGCGATCAGAAACATCATGATCTGGATTTCATAAAAAATCATGATCACCACCATCAGCGACGACACCGCGGAGGTCAGCAGCTTAAACCCGGGTTTATTGATCTTTTCAATCATGCCAAAGGTTTCATAAACCACAAAAAATGCCGAAACCCCGGTAAAGACGGCAAAAAGCATCTGCGCCGCAACCCCTTTCGCCAATGTCGAAAAAAGAAACAGCGAAACCAGAACGATAAAACTGACAGATCTTAAAATAAACGTCATCCGCTACCTTCCGCCAAATCTGCGGCTGCGCATATTGTATGCCTCAACCGCTTTCATTAATTCTTCCTTATTAAAGTCCGGCCACAATGTTTCCGTTATATAAAATTCGGAATACGAGAGCTGCCACAACAGAAAATTACTGATTCTATACTCCCCGCTGGTCCTGATCATCAAATCCGGGTCAGGAATTTCCGGGTCATAAAGATAACGCGCGAAATACGTTTCATCAACATCTTTACTTTTTATTTTTCCGTCATTTGCATCTTTTACAATTTTTTTGACGGCATCGACGATCTCCGCCCGGCCGCCGTAACTCAATGCCAGGACTAAAGTTCCGCACTTGTTGTCCGCGGTTTTCCGGATCGCGGCGGCAAGATTGCGCCTGACACTCTCCGGCAGCTGCTCCGTCCTGCCGATGGTTTTCAGCCGGATTCCGTTATCCATCAGTTCATAAAGGCGGTTCGTCAGGAAATCATTTAAAATATTCATCAGCCCGCTGACTTCAAACCCCGGACGCTTCCAGTTTTCGGTGCTGAACGCATAAAGCGTAAGATATTCCAGGCCAATCTCTTTCGCCGCTTTTACTATCTCAATGACTACTTCCGAGCCTTTTTTGTGTCCCTCAATCCGCTCCAGTTTATGCTGTTCCGCCCAGCGGCCGTTACCGTCCATTATAACAGCAATATGACGAAGCTTTCTAGCTTCTTTTCCCATAAAAATAGTCCTCTATCATTAAACATAAGGTATGATAAACCGGCAAATGATACTCCTGTATCTTATATGCTTCTGTCTCAGGCATTTTCAGCGCCACGTCAACCAGTTCGGCACATCTGCCGCCGCTTCTGCCAGTCAGCAGTATTGTTTTAACACCCATGACTGAAGCGGTAAGTATGCAGTTATAAACATTAGCCGAATTGCCGCTGGTGGATATTGCAATCAGCACATCGCCTTTCCGGCCGAGACCGAAAAGCTGCTGGGCAAAAATCAGGTCGGCGTCCACGTCATTGGCGAAAGCGGTGATAAAAGCCGGATGGGAAGTCAGCGAGATCGCTCTCAGCCCGTATTGAAGCTTGTCCGCCAGTTTAAGTCCGTCCTCTCCAAATTTGTCAGAGAACTCTTTTTTCAACTCGTCTTTTACTTCTCTTTTTAATATAAAACCTTTAAGCAACTCTCCTGCAATATGTTCTGAATCGGAAGCGCTGCCGCCGTTGCCGCAGGTGAAAACCGTTCCGCCGTTTTTCAAAGACTCCAATATTGTTTCATAAGCCGTCCGCACATCATCTTTCAAATGAGCAATGGCGGGATAGCGCCGGATAAGATCATTTAATAAAATATCCATATTTTTACCGTTAATTTATTGATTCAGTCTTTTATAAGTATATTGTATTTTTTAAATATAGCTTCCTTTTCAGAAATTTAAAAATCTCTTTTAAGCTATTTTTTATCTTATCTATTGACAAGTGTGTTAATAAAAACATATTAATGGTGTTAATAATTCGTCAATGATGACAAGTTTTAGTTTAATAAAGTTTTCTGAACAATCTTATTAATATGAGATTTTTTTGTTTTTCGCTCAAATTTAACTTTATTAACAGAATTAACAGGGTATAATAATAAAAATAAATAGATATAGAGTATAGGTAATAAGTAATATAAATATATAGCCTGTGAATAAACCAGTTTAAGAAAGAAAGGAAGAATATGAAATTAAGTATCAGCAAAGACAAATTTTTGAAGGCAATTCAGAAGGTAATCAATATTATCGGGAACAGGTCAACGCTGCCGGTTCTGGGTAATGTTCTGCTGGAAGCAGAGGGAAATGCCTTAACCTTAACGACTACTGATCTTGAAATCAGAATAACGACCAGACTTGAAGCGGCTGTCGAAAAAAGCGGCAAGACAACAGTTCCCGCGAAAAAGCTGCATGCACTGGTCAGCAGATTCATCGGAGACAGCGTATGTATCGCCTGCAATGATAAAAACCAGGTGGAGATACAGTGCGGAACCAGTAATTTCAAACTGCTCGGACTGCCGGCGGACGATTTTCCGGTGCCGGTGGATTTTGCTTCTAAAAAGCAGATCAAGTTTAAAGAAACCGATTTCAGCAAAATGCTGGATCAGATTTCCTATGCGGTAAGTCTTGATGACACCAGAAAAGTATTGCACGGTATTCTCTGTTCCGTAAAGGAAAATACGATAACCGCGGTGGCTACCGACGGCAAGCGCCTGGCCCTGGTTGAAAAAGTTCCGGAAAGTTTCAGTGGTGATGAAGGGGATACCATTATTCCGTTGAAAACCGCTGTGGAAATCAAGCGTCTGCTGGACGGAACCGGAATAGTGACAATTGAAATCGGAGAAAAACAGGCTTCCTTCAAAACTGAAAATGTCCTGCTCACCACCAAATTGATTGAAGGAAATTATCCTAATTACCGTCAGGTTATTCCGGCGTCATTCAGCAAGGTATTTGAAGTGCCGGCGGCAATATTCCTGGCAAAACTTGAACTCGTTTCACTGGCGCTGTCTGATTCCAGTTCATTCATGATAGTCAAATTTGACAATAACCGCCTGACATTTGAAGCTTCCAGCAACAATATCGGCGAAGGCAATGACTATATTGATATCGAGTACAAGGAAAACAGGATTGACATATCGTTTAATCCTTCATTCCTGGCTGATCCGTTCAGACATTGTGACGCCGACAAGATCAAGATGAAAATCAACGACGGTTTCAGTCCGGTGGCGATTGAAGGCGGCGAAGGTTTCCTTTATGTTATTATGCCAATGAGAAACAGATAACTCTGATTCTTAAATTTGTTATTTTCTTGTAAATAAGCTATATAAAAGTCGTTTATATAGCTTATTTCTTTTTATTGCTCTGGAAAGTGTTATGATTAAAAGACTTATTCTAAGAAATTTCAGAAATTACCTGGATGCGGATTTACTCATAAATTCTCCTTTGAATGTATTCACCGGCAGAAACGGCCAGGGAAAGAGCAATCTGCTGGAGGCGATATTCTTTGTCAGCATGCTGCGCTCGTTCCGCACTTCCCAAATTAAAGATTTGAAAACCATCGGCAAAGACAATTCCTATGTCGGAGCCGAAATAGACCGTCAGAAGTGGACTGAATTTCTGGAAATAAAAATTTCCGAGACCGGCAAACGGAATCTGAGCATAGACCATGTTCCGGTATCCCGCGCCAGCGAATTCATTAAACGCATCAAGGCGGTGGCTTTCTCGCCGGACGACATCAACATCATCACCGGGGTCTCAAGTCTCAGGAGGCGCCTGCTGGACATGTTCATTTCGATGATG
>CAIJKT010001112.1 GCA_903821255.1 uncultured Lentisphaeria bacterium
TCAACTCGGAGAACTCCCGGAACCAACCTTTACCCACGAATTCTGGTGAAGAGGCAATATTTTAAATGGCTGTGCGGTATCCTGGCAGGAGCCGCAACGGCTGTATTATACTGGCATCTTGCACCGCTGGCCCAATGGCTGACCTATTCGTTATTATGCTTGTCGCCGGAGAGTAAATTCAGTTCCGCTGTCGAATTTTTCCTTTTCGAGACGCCTAAAGTTATGCTGCTGCTGACCGTGGTTGTGTTTGTGGTGGGAGTGATACGTTCATTTTTTTCGCCTGAGCGGACAAGAAAAATTCTTGCAGGGCATCATGAGTTTATCGGCAATGTGCTGGCCGCCAATTTAGGTATAGTTACTCCGTTCTGTTCATGTTCCGCAGTTCCTCTGTTTATCGGCTTTGTAACTACAGGAATTCCGCTTGGAGTGACATTTTCATTTTTGATTTCGGCACCGATGATTAATGAAGTCGCGCTGGTACTTTTATTCGGCCTGTTCGGCTGGAAGGTCGCCGGATTGTATCTCATCACCGGCTTGCTTATTGCGATTTTTGCAGGATGGGTTATTGGACGGCTTCGTCTTGAGCGATATGTCGAGCCCTGGGTTTATGAAATAAAAGTGAATGAAACGCTGGAAGAGGATTCAATAACCTGGAATGACAGGATGCATTCCGGGTATGACGCAGTAAAAGAGATTGTGGTGAAAGTCTGGCCTTATGTTGCAGCAGGCATTGCAGTGGGAGCGGGAATACATGGTTATGTCCCGCAGGATTTCATGGCATCAGTCATGGGGCGCGGCGCCTGGTGGTCGGTGCCGCTGGCCGTTCTGCTGGGAGTGCCGATGTATTCCAATGCCGCCGGGATTATTCCCATTGTACAGGCGTTACTGGAAAAAGGCGCGGCCTTGGGTACGGTGCTTGCGTTTATGATGTCGGTAATCGGGCTTTCGCTGCCGGAAGCCGTCATCTTGCGCAAGGTATTGAAATTGCAGTTGATATTTATATTTTTCGGCGTGGTTGCAGTTGGTATTTTGATTGTCGGATTGCTTTTCAACCTGATAATGCCATATATGGGCTTTAAATAAAATAAGGATGAAAGATAAGCATGAAGAGAGCAATTATATTGCCTGAAGTTTGCCGGAACTGTGAATGTTGCGAAGCTGGAAAAGTATGTCCGCAAGACGCGTTCATACGTGAAAAGGAAGATGATAAGCCATGGATTGATTTCTACCAATGCCGGGGCTGTTTAAAATGTAAACCGGCTTGTCCTTACGGCGCAGTCGGGGAAATCATTCAACCGTGCAACGGAAAAGGTAAGATGAGCTGGTAAATAATAAAAACTCAAGGAGCAGTATGATGAAAATTCAAATTTTGGGAACTGGCTGTCCGAAATGTAAGAAACTGGCGGAAAATGCTGAAACCGCAGCTAAGGAACTTGGACTTAGCTTTGAATTGGAAAAAGTGACTGATATCAATCAGATAATGAAATTCGGGGTGATGATGACTCCGGCGCTGGCGGTTGACGGCAGCGTCAAAGTTGTCGGCAAAGTGCCTTCGCCGGATGAAATTAAAACTATGCTTAAATGACTCTAAATTCAAGGAGAAAAATCATGAGTGATCAAAAGAATTGTGCTTGCAGCGCCGCCCCGAAATTAATCTTTGCTTGTTCCGGAGCTGCCGATGTCGGGGCCATTGCCGATCAGGCTGCCCGCCAGCTTACCCGTGAAGGCGCGGGTAAAATGTTTTGTCTGGCCGGAATCGGCGGACGGGTCAGCGGTATTATGAAAACCACTGAAAGCGCGGAAAAGATTCTGGCAATAGACGGCTGCCCGTTGAATTGCGTAAAAAACTGTCTGGAACAAGCTGGCTTTACCAAATTTGAACACCTGAATCTGACCGATCTGGGCTTAGTCAAGGGGCAGTCGGCGGTTACCGGGGAAAATATTCAGAAAGTAGTTGATAACGGTAAGGCAAAACTGTCATGAAATTGAAAAATGAAA
>CAIJKT010001113.1 GCA_903821255.1 uncultured Lentisphaeria bacterium
ATTTGTCTGACATTTGTTTCAACAACATAATATCTTTGCTATAATAGCTATCTCGGTTATTTGATTTTATAAATCCAATATTCTTACGGATCGGCAGAGGAAGCATGAAATTAGCATTGGTCATAGGCTCCACCATCGCCACAATTAAGGATGAAAACTTGAGTGGAAGAAAACTGCTGATGGTGCGCGAAACAGACACGGCTGGAAATCCATTTGGGTCGGCTTTTGTGGCTGTGGATACGGTAAGTGCCGGCACCGGTGATCTTGTATTAATCACAACTGGTTCTTCTGCCCGATTTACGGTGATCACAAAAGAAACTCCTGTGGACGCTGTTATCGTCGGGGTTATTGACTCTCTCGAAGAGAGCGGGAAAGTAACATTTCGGAAAGGCTAGACCTTTGAAAAAAAAGCTGTTTTTCCGGTCATAATTTTCTCATGGCAGAAACCCGTTCCCTTCTTTCGGTTGGCTTGGATATTGGCACAACCACAACCCAAATTATCTTTTCAAGGTTAAATTTATCAGACGTTGCCCGTCCAGGTCAGATTCCTCGTATGTCGATCACTGGGCGTGAAGTTCTATACCAGAGTCCAATCGTTTTCACACCATTGGCAGACCTAGAAACAATAGATGCCGCAAAGTTGGAGGAAATTGTTCGAAACGAATACTCCTCCGCGGGTATAATTCCGTCTCAAGTTGAAACCGGCGCAGTGATCATCACTGGTGAAACAGCTAAAAAGAAAAACGCCGATCATATCCTCAAAGCCCTATCTGGCCTGGCTGGAGAATTTGTTGTAAGCGTAGCCGGGCCGCATGTTGAGAGCTTGATAGCAGGCCGGGGCGCTGGTGCAGCCCAATATTCGCAATCGCATTACAACACAATCACAAATGTGGATATCGGAGGTGGAAGTGCGAACAGCGCGACCTTCCGAAGTGGTAATTTTTTAGCGGCATCGGCGATGAATTTTGGCGGAAGGATTGTAGAAATTGATCACAAATCCGGGAAAATCAAACATATTGCTCAACCGGCGCAATCCATCCTTGCTGATATCGGTTTAAATTTTGAACCTGAAGATATTCCGACCTTGGGTGATTTAAAACGGTTTACAAATCGGATGGCTGATATGACAATTGAGTTGATAGAAGGATCAAATTCTCCTCTTGCTCAAAAGTTGTACCTCACCCCCCCATCCCAAGTTAATGGAAAAGGCTCTGTGTTAATGTTTTCTGGTGGCATAGGGTATTATTATTACAACCCTATCAATATTAATTGTGTAAGCGATGCCACCGTGCATGGCGATCTTGGGCCGTTACTGGCTGAGTCGATACGACAACATTCGGCCATTCAAACTTATAATGTTCTCCCCCCCGCAGAAACCTTGCGCGCAACTGTGCTTGGGGCAAGCACCCAAACAGTCACGCTCTCTGGTTCAACGATCTGGGCTGAAAAAGATATCCTTCCCGTCAAAAATGTCCCGGTTATTCGGCCAAGCCTTGAAGATAAGTTAGATGCCAACAATGTTAAATCGGCAATTTCAGAGGCGGTTCGCCGCTGGGACATAGATGTAAAAAATGATTTTTTTGCAATTGCTCTCGATCTTGGTCACTCGCTGGATTATACCGCGCTGTTCCAATTAGCCACTGGTCTAAGTGAATACTCAGAAATTATTCCGCTTGGGAAACCTTTAATTGTGATCATCGAACGGGATTATGCTCAGGCTTTGGGCCAAACAGTAAAAGGATTGACTCCTCAACGTTCGTTGCTGGTTATCGATCAGGTTGGATTGTTAGAAGGCGATTATATCGATGTTGGTAATCCTCTTATGGATGGCCGAGTTGTGCCCCTTAGCATCAAAACGCTCGTTTTTTATCATTAAATTATATTGTACGTTGC
>CAIJKT010001114.1 GCA_903821255.1 uncultured Lentisphaeria bacterium
AACCATAATGACCGGGGTATCCGGATAATCCTGAACTATCTGGCGCAGCAGTTCGGTGCCGGACATGTTCGGCATAATCATATCCAGCAATACCAGTTCTACTTCTTTCGAGCTGAGAACCTCTAATGCGCACATCCCGCTTTCACAGGTCAGGAGATTATTGATTCCGGCGCTGAGGAAGGCCAGCTCGTAACTTTTCAGCGCATTTTTTTCATCGTCCACAATCAAAATCGGAGCGGCCGGATAATTATCCTGATCCATAAAACGTCTCCTGTACTAGTTTATCTGCTTCAGCCGGTGAAATTATTATCTGACAAACTAAATCATTGTTATAATATACACTTCAATTATAAGAATTAAAACCCTTTTAATTCAAAGGGTGTAAGATTTTGTTGTAATGGATGCAGAATCCATAAGATTCAAAGATTTCAGACAGCATTTTGAACATTTTTTACGGCGGCGCAAACCGGGCATTTCTGCATGCAGAACGGCTTCTCAAGTCCGCCTGCCGCCAGCAATTCCTCATTCTTGAATATTTTGATTGTTGAGTCGTCCGCCAGTATTTCTCCGTCTTTAATTACAATGGTCCTTTCACATACTTCCAGTATCATATCGAGGTCATGGGACGCTATTATCCGGGTGTGCTTGAAGGAACTGAGCAGTTTTATCAGCCGCCTTCTGGAGCTGGGGTCCAGCGACGACGACGGTTCATCCATCACCAGGATATCCGGGGACATGGATAGAATTGAGGCAATCGCGGCGGACCGCTTTTCCCCTTCAGACAGCTTGTACGGCGGACGGTTGCGCAAATGGGCGATCCCGACCGTGTCCAGTGCGCTCAAAACCCTTTTCTCCACTTCATCCTCCGGCAGTTTGTAATTGCGCGGCCCGAACGCCACGTCGTCGTAAACGGTGGACATGAACAACTGGTCATCGGGGTTCTGGAAAATAAAGCCTACATGCTGCCGGATAACCGGCAAAGTACTCTTCCGCACCGCGACTTCCCCGACGCTGACCTCGCCTCCGGTCGGAAACAATACCCCGTTAAGATGCATCAGCAGGGTTGATTTCCCGGCGCCGTTGAGGCCGATTATGCCAACCGACTCGCCATGCGTTATTCTGAAGGAGACATTTTTCAACGCCTGCTTGCCGTCGGGGTAAACGTAATCCAGATTCTTGACTTCGATGATATGGTGGCTCATTTGATTAAATCCGTAATGAAAGTTCCGATCCTGACCGGGATGTCCCCCTGCCGGACTGTGATGAAGAACAACGTGAACCCGGTACAATAGGCCAGATCCGCCAGGGAAAACTTTTTCAGACTGCCGGTGTTATATTCTCCGGCAAACCCTCTGCACAGCATTGATTCGTAAACCCGCTGCGCCCGCAGATGAGTCTTGATCAGCAACTGGCCGGACAGCGAACCCCAGGCGCTGAAATGCACGCCCTGGCTGAACGGCGACCGCAGCGAGTAGGCCAGCAGAATCCTGGCGACTTCCTCCAGCAGCAGCGCAATATAGCGGTAAGTTAAAATAAGCTGCATGACAAATATTTTCGGTATCCGCAGCGCTCTGAGCGCGGCGGCAATGCCGGTAATGCCGGTCGTCGCCACCAGGATCAGCGCGGCCAGCACCGTCAGCACAAATTTCAGCATGATGACCGCAAATGAAACCCAGCCGCCGGAGATTTGCAGCCAGGGCAGAATGATCAGAGGCGTCCGGTCGAAGAACGGATTGAAAACGCCCAGCCCGATTGCCAGCGGCGAGATGATAAGCATTCTTTTGAAAAGCGGGGCGGATGGAATATCGCCTGTAATCATCAAAGCCACCGGATAAATGATCAACGGCAGCATCGCGCTCAGATCATATTTGCCGAAGGAGACTGTTGCGACGAGAAATGAGAGCGTCGTCAGCAATTTAGCCAACGGGTGCAGACGGTGTACAGGCGTCGCCTGTCCGGACAGTTCCTCCAGCAGTCTGATGTTGTTCAAAGATTCCGCGATAGTCGGCATAAGCTGAAAAACTTTCTGTCAGTAGTATGAATTCAAATTCGCTCAACGAGAGCTCTGGCTTTTCTGAGTTTCTTGACATACATGATGCCGAGCCCCGCAAGGCCGGCAAGCAGCAGGGTCATGATGCCGCCGACCAGACCGGAAAAACTGGTCCCGCCGCTTACCGCCGGCCATTGCTGCGCCTGCTCCGGTGCGGGGGATTCCTGACCGGATTTGAAGGCATAACCGGGCAGCAAGGCAACTTTTGCCTGAATTGCCGCCAATGCTTTATGGATGGCGCCGCTGTTTGCAAGCTGCTCCTGTCCGGACACTTTCGCGATGGACCATTCCAGTCCGTCCGGACGGGTTGAGGCAAACCATGATAAAACTCCGCCGGTCAGAATGGCGGCCAGCGCGAAAGCCGCCAGAACCCGCGAAACCGATATGCCGCCGGTGGAATTCGTATGCTCAATGATCTCCGGCCTGGCTTTCCATACGAAAGATATTATGGATGCCGTAACCAGCCCTTCAACGATGCCGATCGCCAGATGTATCGGCTGCATCAGCATGACAAAAGTGCTGAACGGCAGTTCAGTCCTGCCTGAAACTACCGTTTCAAGCACCACGCTGAGAGCGCCGAACTGCAAGCCGATGACGGCGGCAGTCAGGGTTCCGGTAAACAACCGGCCGGTGGAAGGCTTTCCATTGACCAGCACCCGGTAGATTAAAGGATAGATGATGAAACACGGATAAAAGCCGAGATTGAAAATATTGCAGCCGAGCGCCAGCAGACCGCCGTCGGCAAAAAACAGCGCCTGGATGATAAGCACACTGGCCATTGTCAGAAAACCCGCATACGGGCCGAGCAGTATCGCCAGCAGCAGTCCGCCGCCGAGATGCCCGCTGGAGCCGGTGCCGGGAATCGAGAAATTGATCATCTGGGCGGCAAACACAAATGCCCCCATCACCGCCATCAGCGGGACTTTATGATTCTCCATGTCCTGGACTTTCTTTATCGAATATAGCGCGATTCCTGTCGCCGCCGCCCACATTCCGGCGCCAACGGCGGGAGAAATCAGCGCATCTGCCATGTGCATTTCATCACCTTGCATTAATACATTAAAATATCAAATATTACAATATTCAAAAAATTAATATTTTCAAGTTGCGGAACAATAAAATCAAAATATCGGCAACTGCCGGACAGCCGCCCGACTCCGACACTTTGGAGTATCGTTGAGCGGAGTGCCTGTCGGACTGGGAGGACGTGTCGGACTGGTATTCCGACACTTTGGAGTGTCGTTGAGCATAATGCTTTTCAAGTTTTCACCCATTCGGGACACGCCTTCCCGGCCAGCATAACCAGCCGGGCAGCCGCCCGACTCC